>JAUXRT010000575.1 GCA_030681635.1 Reyranella sp. | reverse complement strand
GGCGGCATCGATTTCTATTCCAAGCTGCTGGGCTTTCGCATCACCGACGTGCGCGACCTCAAGAAGATCCCGGGCCGCGAGGAGATGGCCAAGCGCCTCGAGGACGGCCGCATCGTCTTCATGAGCCACAATTCCGACCATCACGCCTTCCTGCTGGCGCACAAGTCGCTGGGCGCCATCTTCGGCGACGACGCGGTGGCCAAGGACATCACCGTCAACCAGATCACCTGGCAGGTCGGCACCATGGACGAGGTGTTCGCCGCCGCCGATTACTTCCGCGAGAAGCAGGTGGAAATCCGCCGGGTCGGTCGCGACATGCCGGGCAGCAACTGGCACACCTATATTCGCGATCCCGACGGCCACACGGTCGAACTCTATTACGGCATGGAGCAGATCGGCTGGGACGGCCGCAGCAAGCCGGAGTCGATGTACTACCGCGCCTTCCGCGAGCAGCCCGAGCTGCCGCAGATCTCGGAGGAGCAGGAGGTCCGCGATGCCGTGGCCAAGGGCATCGACATCAACGCCGGAAACACGATCCAGGACCGCAGCGGCGAAGAATATGTCGTGGCGGGCGTGCGGCTGCCGCGGCCGTTCAAGGTCACGAACATTGGGCCGATGAGCCTGTTCGTGGCCGATGTCGGCGCCTCAGAGGCCTTTTACACGGAGACCATGGGCTTCGCGGCTACCGAGGCGGTCACCTACAAGGGCCACCGCTGTGTCTTCCTGAGGAACGGTGGCGAGCATCACAGCCTGTCGCTGTTTCCCAAGGCGCTGCGCGGCGAACTCGGCCTCAATCCCGACACGTCCGTCGCCTCGATGGGCGTGCAGGTCGGCAGCTACCGCCAGCTGCGCGACGCGGTCTCGTTCCTGAAGAAGAAGGGCGTGCGCTTCACCGATGCGATTTCGCCGGAGCTGTATCCCGGCGTCGACTATGCCGCGCACTTCCTCGATCCGGCCGGGCATTGTCTGATGCTCTACTACTACATGGAACGCGTCGGCTGGGACGGCAAGCCGCGGCCGGCAGAGCAGCGCCGCAAGGTCGGCAGGGATTGGCCCGAGAGTCTGGAGCCGATGTCGGACAGCTATGCCGATCCGGTCTTCATGGGGCCGTTGGGCTAAGCTGGGGATTAGGGGAGACGTCATGAGCAAGTATGGAATTGGCCAGCCGGTGCTGCGGTTCGAGGACCCGCGCCTGCTGCGCGGACAGGGCCGCTACATCAACGATGTCAACCTGCCCGGGCAGGTCCATGCGGTGTTCGTGCGCTCGCCGCATGCGCATGCGCTCATCAAGTCGATTGATGTCGAGGCGGCGCGCAAGTCACCTGGGGTGCTCGCGGTCTACACCGGCCACGATGTCGTGGCCGACGGGCTCGGCATGCCCAAGGCCAACATGCCGCGCAAGCGCCCCGACGGTAAGCCGATGTACGCGCCCCAGCGGCCGCCGCTCATCACCGACCGGGTGCGGTATGTCGGCGATCCGGTGGTGATGGTGATCGCCGAGTCGCTGGCCGAGGCCAAGGATGCCGTCGATCTGGTCAATATCGACTATGAGGAGTTGAAGTCCGTGACCTCGACCGCCGACACGGTGAAGCCGGGGGCGGCGGCGGTGTGGGACGACTGCCCGGATAACATTTCCAACTTCGTCGAGCGCGGCAACAAGGCTGCGACCGAAGAGGCGATCAAGGGCGCGGCCAAGGTCATCAAGCGGCGCTACGAGATCACCAGAGTGCACGCCCAGTACATGGAGCCGCGTGGGACCCTGGGCGTCTACGACCCCGGCGAGGACCGCATGACCCTCTATGCCGACGTCCAGTATCCCCACCGCGTGCGCAACATGCTGGCGCAAAACGTCTTCAAGGTGCCCGAGAGCAAGATGCGGGTGATCGCGG
>JAUXRT010000560.1 GCA_030681635.1 Reyranella sp. | reverse complement strand
TGCGTCTATTGCATGGCCGAGGACATGACCTTCCTGCCCAAGGCGGAAGTGCTGTCGCTGGAGGAGCTCGAGCGGCTGTGCGGCGCCTTCGTGCGCCGCGGCGTCAAGAAGCTGCGCCTGACCGGCGGCGAGCCGCTGGTGCGCAAGAACGTGATGTCGCTGTTCCGCGGCCTCGGCAAGCACCTCGACAGCGGTGCGCTCGAGGAATTGACACTCACCACCAACGGCAGCCAGCTCGCCAAATACGCCAAGGAACTGGCGGCGATCGGCGTGCGCCGCGTGAACGTTTCCATGGACACGCTCGACCCGGACAAATTCCGCGAACTCACGCGCTGGGGCGATCTCGACCAGGTGATGCGCGGCCTCGATGCCGCCCAGAACGCCGGGCTGCACATCAAGATCAACGCCGTGGCGCTGCGCGGCGTGAACGATATGGAATTCGACGAGTTGATCCGATTCAGCCACGGCCGCGGCATGGACCTGGTCCTGATCGAGGTCATGCCGATGGGCGAGATCGGCGCCGACGCCCGGCTCGACCAGTATCTGCCGCTGTCGCTGGCCCGGAGCGAGATCGCCAAGCACTTCACGCTCGCCGAAACCGACTATCACACCGGCGGACCGGCGCGGTACTTCAAGGTCGAGGAGACCGGCGGGCGCCTCGGCTTCATCACGCCGCTCACCCACAATTTCTGCGAAAGCTGCAACCGCGTCCGCCTCACCTGCACCGGCACGCTCTACATGTGCCTCGGCCAGGAAGACGCCGCCGATCTGCGCGGGCCGTTGCGGGCCTCCGAAAGCGACGAGATCCTCGACCAGGCGATCACCGCGGCGATCGCGCGCAAGCCCAAGGGCCACGACTTCATCATCGACCGCCGCCACACCGGCCCCGCCGTCCCCCGCCACATGAGCGTGACCGGCGGCTGAGATCTCGCTTGTGGCCCATCCTTCGAGACGGCCCTACGGGCCTCCTCAGGATGAGGTGATGCTTCAAGTCCAAAGTCCTCACCCTGAGGAGCGGCCCATGGGGCCGCGTCTCGAAGGGTGGGAGCAAAATCAGGGCGCGGGCGGCGCGGGTGTGCTCTTGATCCTGGCCCGCCGCACGGCCTCGCGGTGCGAGATGTAGAGTGCGCTGGCGAAGATCACCGCCGCGCCGATGAAGGTCCAGACATCGGGCTTCTGGAAGAACAGGAAATAGCCCAGCATCGTGTTCCAGATCAGCGACAGGAAGCCGATGGGCTGCAGCAGCGTGATGTCGGCGAGCTGATAGCCGCGCTGCTGGCAGACGTGCCCCAGCGTGCCGGCGAAACCCGCCGCCACGAACCACAACAGATCGACCCAGTTCGGCGTCTGCCAGAACCAGATGGCGACGGGCGCGGCGCAGATCACGATCACGATGTGCTGCCAGATCACGATGGTGTTGGCCGAGTCGGTGCGGGCCAGCGCCTTGGAGATCAGGTTGGAGGCCGAGAAGATCGGCGTCGAGAGCAGGACGCAGATCACGCCGAGGTGGATCTCGCTAAAGCCCGGCCGGATGATGATCATGGCGCCGGCGAAGCCCACCATGACGGCGATCCAGCGCCGGAGCCGCACGTCCTCGGCCAGGAAAAGTGCCGCCCCTATGGTGACGAAGATCGGACCGGTGAAACCGAGCGCGGTGAGCTCGGCCAGGGTGGTGAGCGGCAGCGCCACGAACCACAGCATCATGCCCGCCGTATGGATGGCGCCGCGCGAGACGTGCAGGCCGAGGCGGTTGGTGTGGAGCGAGCGGTAGAGGCCAAGCTGGAGGATGACCGGCACCAGGATCAGCGTGCCGAAGAGGTAGCGCAGGAACGCCATCACGAAGGGGTTGAGGTGCTGCGCCGGGATCAGCGTGAAGACGTTCAGCGCCGCGAATAAAAGCCCCGACAAGGCGACCCAGAGGATGCCGCGCAGATTGGGCGGCAGCGCGAGCCAACGGGCAACGAGAGCAGACACGCCGTGACTATGTCACACGGCCTGCAGCGAAGCACCCGGTCTAGGCCTCGCCGACCGCCTCGGCGTTGGCCGGCACCGGGGCAGCGGCGGCTTCACCGCGCAGCGTGGCGACCCGCCGCACCAGTTCCTCGACGTCGGGATCATGGATGCCGAGCGAGCGTGCGTGCTCGGCGGTATTGGTGAGGTAGTCGCGGCAGGCGCCGCGCCTGCCCTCGGCGAAGGCGATGTGGTGGGCGGCCCGCTCCATCGAGAGGTCGCCGCAATACTGGCAATGGGCGGTGTCGACCACGAAGGTGACGGACGTCACGGTGCGCCCGTCGCGCAGCTTGGTCGGCACCCAGCGCGCCTGGTAGACGCCCGACAGCATCTCGCGGTTCCACAGGATCGCCAGCTCGCTGCGGACCTGGTGCGGCGCCAGGCGATAGGCGATGCCCTCGCAGGAGCCGCCGCCTTCGAGCGCCAGCATCAGCCCGGGCAATTCGGGCGTGCCGCGGCCGAGCGGCACCCAGAAGCAGAAGGACCGACGCCAGCCCTCGATCTTGCAGGGCTGGGCCTCGGCGAATTCGAAAGCGGGATTCCACATCAGCGAGCCGTAGGCAAACACCCACGCCTCCTCGCCGGGCTGGTAGCGAAGCAGCGCCTGCTGAAGACTTGCCTCGCGCTCCTCCGCCGACAGGAAGAAGTCGTAGCCGGCCTTGCGGGCATCGGCGACGATCTGGTCGATGCGTTCGGAACTCAGGTCCTCGCGTGTCAGCAAGTCCGCTCCCCCTTACGCCCGGCTACCGACAGCGCCCATGCTCAGGCGCCGTACACGATCGACATGGTCTCGGCGATGCAGGCCGGCCGCTCCTGGCCCTCGATCTCGATCGTGACCTGGTTGGTGAGGCGCACCCCGCCCTTGTCCATCGGATCGGCCGCCATCAGCTTGGCCCGGGCGCGCACGCGCGATCCCGCCGGCACCGGGCTGGTGAAGCGCACCTTGTTGCAGCCGTAGTTGATGCCGTTGCGCACGTTGTTGATGTGCGAAATCTGGTGATTGAGCATCGGGATCAGCGACAGCGTCAGAAAACCATGGGCGATGGTCTTGCCGCCCGGCATGTCCTTCTTGGCCCGCTCGACATCGACGTGGATCCACTGATGGTCGCCGGTGGCTTCCGCGAACTGGTTGATCCGGTCCTGCGAGACTTCCACCCAGTCGCTCACCCCGATTTCCTGGCCGACGTATTTCGACATCTCATTGGGATGGGCAAATTCTCTTTTAGCCATTTCCTACCTCGGCGACAGTTTCTTCTCGGCAACTGCAAGATACCACGAGATCATCCGCTTGCGGTCAAGCGCCCTCTGGGGAGAACACCCGGGGAGAACGCTGAGCCGCGGCGCGATCCTAACGGAAGGCGCCTCGCTGCGGCCGTTCAATCGGGTGCCATTTGTTGCAGGCTGGTGCCATTTGTAGCGGTTTGTCGCGTTTGTATCGTCGCCGAGTTTTGCCCATCATGCGAGCAACAAAAATGCACAGGAGGAGACCCGGCGATGGCCTACGAAACCGTTCTGTATGATGTCGCCGACCGCATCTGCACCGTCACGCTGAACCGGCCGGACAGGCTGAATGCCTGGACCCGCCAGATGCACCTCGACCTCAAGGACGCCATGCACACGGCCGGCGCCGACCCCGAAGTCCGGGCCATCATCCTGACCGGCGCGGGCCGCGGCTTCTGCGCCGGCGCCGACATGGGCGGCCTGCAGGCCATCGGCGCCGGGGCGGCCACCGACCGCTCGAGCAAGGCCCAGGAGAGCCTGCCCGGCGGCAGCACGCTGGCCGAGTTCAAGATGAACTACTCCTACTTCCCCTCGATCCCGAAATTCATCATTGCTGCGATCAACGGGCCCTGCGCCGGCCTCGGGCTCGTCATCCCGCTCTACGCCGATCTCCGCTTTGCCTCCGAATCGGCGGTGTTCACCACCGCCTTCGCCCAGCGCGGCCTGATCGCCGAGCATGGCGTGAGCTGGCTGCTGCCGCGGCTGGTCGGCCTGCCGGCCGCCATGGACCTGCTCTGCTCGGCCCGCAAGTTCCGCGCCCCCGAGGCGCTGGCGCTGGGCCTGGTGAGCCGGGTCGTCGCCGACGACAGGCTGCTGGCCGAGGCGCGGGCCTATGCCACGCTGCTGGCCAACACCGTCTCGCCGCGCTCCGTCGCGGTGATGAAGCGCCAGCTCTGGGAGGCCGAATTCCAGACCCTGGCCGAGGCCACGGTGCAGGCCAACCACGAGATGGACCTCTCCTTCCAGACCGCCGACTTCAAGGAAGGCGTCGCCCACTACCTCGAGAAGCGCGCGGCGAAGTTCACGGGCAAGTAGCTAGACCTTCTCCGTCTCGCCGGCCCTTGGCTGCCAGGTCATCAGGCGGCGCTCGACGGCGCCGACGGTGTTGTCGAGCACCAGCGCGAAGGCCGTCAGCACCAGGATGCCGGCGAACACGGTGTTGATGTCGAAGGTGCCCTCGGCCTGCAGGATGAGGTAGCC
>JAUXRT010000041.1 GCA_030681635.1 Reyranella sp. | reverse complement strand
CCGGTTAGAGCGCATTGATCCAGGCCACCGGCTTGTCGAAGCCATTTACGATGCGATCGTTGGCCGTCCCGAACAGGGTTCGAGCGAGCGCCCCCAGCATGAAAACCTCGATATTCTAATGACTTAGGCGGGCACTTCGGCCCGCCGTCCTAGGGAGAGATAGAGAGCGTGCCCTCCAGTGTCAACGCGCCGGCGGCTCCGTGCAACCGCGGCAGAGCCGCACCCGGCAACCGCGGCAGAGCCGCGCCCGCCGCGCGTCGGTGGCCGGGCTGCCGCCACGACGGTCTCCCAGGCGGCCTTGATGAACGATATTTAATCCACGCTCACGAAAAAGTGCCGCAATTGACCGGCATCAACCGTCTCGCCGCGGAGGCGGTGCTTGCTTGGTCCGAGCGGGCCTGTGTAAACCCGTGCGCTGCCTTCCATCCTCGAGACAGAAGTTCCCGGAGCCCGTCATGAGCCATTACCTGCGCCCCCTGCGCCTCGTCGTCTTGTGTTGCGCAGCCGCCGCGATCGCGGGCCCGGCCGCCCTGGCGCAGCCCCAGAATCCGGCGCAGCCGCCGGCCGCCAAGCCCGCCACGCCGCCCGCCGATAAACCTGCGGCCCAGGCCCCGGCTGCGAAGCCGGCCGCCAAGCCGCCGGCCGCCGCCCAGGCGCCCAAGGATCCCATCGTCGCCACGGTCAACGGCGTGCCGGTCCGGCTGTCGGAACTCGAGGTCGCGCAACAGTCGCTGCCGCCGCAGTATCGCAGCATGCCGCTTCAGGCCGTCTTTCCGGCCCTGCTCGACCGCCTCGTCGACAGCAAGCTCGTCGTCCAGGAAGGCAAGAAGACCAAGGTCACCGAGGATCCCGCCTATAAGAAGCGTCTCGCCTTCGTCGAGGAGCAGGTGCTGCAGGATTTCTGGATCCAGCGCGAGATCGCCAAGAAGGTCACCGCCGACAAGCTGCGCCAGCGCTACGAGGAGCGGCTGAAGTCGATGCCGACCGAGGAAGAGGTGCACGCCAAGCACATCCTGGTGGCGACCGAGGACGAGGCCAAGGCGCTGATCGCCGAGATCAAGAAGGGTGCTGCTTTCGACAAGCTCGCCAAGGAAAAGTCGACCGACAAGGCCTCGGGCGCCGAAGGCGGCGACCTCGGCTGGTTCAAGAAGAGCGACATGGTGAAGGAATTCGCCGACGCCGCCTTCGACCTCAAGAAGGGCGAGCTGACCGAGACGCCGGTCAAGACGCAGTTCGGCTTTCACGTCATCCAGCTCGAGGATCGCCGCAAGGCGCCGCCGCCGGCCTACGAGGAACTGGCCGACCAGCTCCGCGAGGAAATGGCCCGCGAGGCCGTGACTGCCGAACTCGACCTGATGCGTTCGCGCGCCAAGATCGAGAAGTTCAACATCGATGGCAGCAAGCCCGAGCCCGCCGCGGTCAAGCCGGCGGCGCCCGTCGGACCTGCCACGCCCGCCAAGCCGCCGGCCGCCGCCCCGGCCACGCCTCCCGGCGCCACCAAGTAGAACTCACGTTTTCCGGCGTTTCTGGTGTAGTCTCCCCCGTTCGGATGGGTCGGGGATAAGCCCGGCCTCCGAAAGGGGAGCCCTATGTCCGTCACGTACGCCCTATCGCCGCTCGCGCCCAAGACGACGCCGACGCTGCCACGCATCGCCGGTGTCAAGCTTGGCGCCGCGCAGTCCGGTGTGCGCTACAAGGACCGCGACGATGTCTTCCTGGCGCTGGTGCCGGCCGGCGCCACCATCGCGGGCGTCCTGACGCGGTCCAAGACCTGTTCGGCGCCGGTCGACTGGTGCCGCAAGAACCTGCCGCGCGGCAAGGTCCGCGCCATCGTCGTCAACGCCGGCAACGCCAATGCCTTCACCGGCAAGGCGGGCGACAAGGCGGTCGAGGAGAGCACACGCGCCATCGCGCAGGCGCTGGGCTGCCCGCGCAACGAGGTGTTCATGGCCTCGACCGGCGTGTTCGGCCAGCCGCTCGACTGG
>JAUXRT010000552.1 GCA_030681635.1 Reyranella sp. | reverse complement strand
CTGCAATGCGGCGACAGAGCGGCGGGCGCATCGTGAACATCTCATCGGTCGCGGGGCTGTCACCGTCGGGGTCGTCGATTCCGTATGCGGTGTCGAAGGCGGGCCTCATCCATCTGACCAAGTGCATGGCCGTGGCGCTGGCGCCCGAAGTGCTGGTGAACTGCGTGGCGCCGGGCCTGCTCGAAGGCACGCGCGCCACGGCAAACTTGCGGCCGGAAGTGGTCGCGAAAGGCCGTCAGGCGTCTCTGCTCGGCGTGGCCGCCGACAAGGACGACTGCGCCGACCAGGTCGTCACCATGTGCCGCACCAACACCATGACCGGCCAGACCATCGTGATCGACGCAGGCCGCACCTTCCACTGAGGTCACCAACATGCTGACAGGCGCCACCCCCTCGACGAGCCCCCAGGCCGGACTCGTCTTCACCGGCTGCGCGATGCTGAGTGCAGCCGCCGAAACGTCGAGCCACGGACACGGACAAGGGCACGCCCATGCGCACGCCGGGCCACGGCGACGCGAGGTCGTGGTCAACGGCAAGCGGGTCAAGACAGTCGATGTGCACGCCCATTGCTGCGTGCCGTCGGCGATGGCGGTGATCAAGTCGCCGCTCGAGGCGCCGGGCTTGCTGATGGACGACACCAGCACGCGCATTGCCGCGATGGACGCACAAGGCATCGACGTCGAGGCGCTCAGCATCGCGCAGCCGGTGAAGACGAGGCCGGCCTGGGGGCTCGTCGCGGGAGTGGCGCCTGTCAGCATGGTGGTGACCTCAGTGGAAGGTGCGGCCCGCGTCGATCACGATGGTCTGGCCGGTCATGGTGTTGGTGCGGCACATGGTGACGACCTGATCGGCGCAGTCGTCCTTGTCGGCGGCCACGCCGAGGAGCGAGGCCTGGCGGCCCTTCGCCACCGCCTCCGGCCGCAAATTCGCCGTGGCGCGCGTGCCTTCCAGCAGGCCCGGCGCCACGCAATTCACCAGCACCTCGGGCGCCAGCGCCACGGCCATGCACTTGGTGAGATGGATCAGGCCGGCCTTGGAGACGGCATAGGCAATCGACGACCCCGAGGGGCCGAGCCCCGCGACGGAGGAAATGTTGACGATCCGGCCGCCACCGCCACGCTTCATGACCGGCCCCACGGCCTTGGTCAGCAGCATCGGGCCGGTGAGGTTGATGTCGATGATCTTGGTCCATTCCTCGTAGGTGAGGCCGTCGAGGTCGGTGAAGGGGATCGACTTGTTGTAGGCCGCGTCATTGATCAGGATATCGAGCCGTCCGAAGCGCTTTACGACGTCGTCGACCAGCCGCTGGACCTGGTCGCGCTGGGTGACGTCGCAGGCAAAGGTGGCGGCGGCGACCTGGTGCTTTTCGAGGTCGCGCGCAACGCCCTCGGCCTCGGCCTTGCTCCTCGCGTAGACGACGGCGATCTGACAGCCCTCGGCCGCGAGCGCGTGGCAGATACGCTGGCCGAGTCCGCCATTGCCGCCGGTGACGACGGCCACTTTCCCCTTCAGGTCCATATTTCCCCCGGATCGAATTTGTTGGTCGCGACGGTATCGTATTGCCGCGATGGCGTCAGCCGCACAGCCAGATGTTGACCGCAAAGCGGCTATCGCCGAATGCGCCGCCGGGACAGGAGATCGTCTCCACCTCGTGCCGTGCGGACGAGGGGAAGACGAGCAGGCTGTCGTGTGTCGGCTCGATCTCGATCGACTGCTCGCCGCCGAGGTCGAACAGCCGCAAGCGTCCGCCGGTGAAGCGGCGCGGCCGGCGATGGAGATAGTAGACCATCGTCAGGCGGCGGCGGCCGCCGGGCGTGTATTCATCACCCGTGTAAGTGTCGGTATGCGGCCGGTAGAAGGCGCCGTCGCCGTGCGCCACCATCTCGATCTGCGTGCTGTTGGCGGGCGTGTGCGCCATCCCAAATGCCGTCTCCAGCCCGCCCTGCAGGGCCAATGCCTTCCTTTGCAGCGGGCCGGCGAAGCCGCCGAGGTCCTTCAGGACGCTTGATTGCCGTACCACCGAATCCAGACGGCCTGCGCCATGGTCAGCGAGCTTGGTCGGTGTGAAGCGCGCCTCTGCAGCCAGACTGAAGGCCAGCAGGCGGGCCGCCTGCCTCTCGCCCAGCCAACCGGGAAGGATGCGATGGGGCAGGAACCGCCCGGCGAGGAAAGACGGCTCCGACATGCACAAGCTGTCGGCGCCTTCGCCGGGCCGGGCAAGGACGAACTGGCGGTTTCCCGGCGAGATGCTTAACGTGCACCGAGGTCTGAACATGAAAATCGTGCGCATGCTGGTATTTGCTGCTCTGGGCGCCCTGCTGTCGGCGGTGGGCAGTGCGTGGGCCCAGGCGGGTCGCCAGCCGATCGATTGGTCGGCGGTCTCCCTCGACTCGATTGGCGGTGGGCCGTTGCCGACGGCCGACTACAAGGGCCGTGTGGTCCTGCTGGTCAACACGGCGTCCTTGTGCGGCTTCACCGGCCAGTATCTCGGCCTGCAGGAACTCTGGCACCACTACAAGGACCGGGGCCTCATCGTGCTGGGCGTGCCGTCGAACGATTTCGGCGGCCAGGAGCCCGGCACCAATGAGGAGATCAAGCGCTTCTGCGAGTCGACCTTCGACGTCACCTTCCCGCTGGCCGACAAGCAGGTTGTCTCCGGCCCCAATGCGCACCCGCTCTACCGCTGGGCGGCTGAGCAGACGGGAAGGCTCGGTACGCCGAGCTGGAATTTTCACAAAATCCTGATCGGCCGGGACGGCAGGGTGATCGACTGGTTCTCGGCCGCCGGTGGCATGGGGCCGAAGCTCGAACGGGCCATCGAGGCCGCGCTGGCCGCAGCACCCTAGACCGGCTCACGCCACGCGGCCGCCGCCCTTCCAGAAACGGTAAAGCTCGTTCTTGTCGCCGGCAAACAGGTTGCGGTCGCAATGGCCGACGCCCGCGACGGCGCGCGGGGCACTGCCATAGGCGAAATTGCTCTCGGTCTCGTCGGCGGCGTACTGCCACAGACGCCAGCCGCGATCCGCCCAGGCATAGGGTATTTCGGGCGTCTCCCGATAATCGGCCAACCACAGGTCGCAGCGCGCCAGGACGGAGCCCGGCGTGACGGCCGCTCCCAAGCTGAGGCGGCGACGACCATATTGCTGGCCGTTGGCCCAGGCGGGATGAGTGTAAAGGAGCGGCAACCGGCCGGTCGCGCGCTGGATGGCCAGCACGAATTCCTCGGCCTGGGCGAGCCGCATTGTGTTGGCCGGCTTGCGCTCGTTTGGCTCGAGATCGAGCGCCATGACCGTCGCCGGGCCCGGTTGGCACGCCGACAGGAAGGCAGCTGCCTGTTCGGCGCCGGAATACTGGCGGGTGCCGAAATGGTAGCCGCCCCACAGCAGTCCCGCCGCCTCGGCCTGACGGCGGCGCGTGGCGTAGGAGGGATCGAACCAGTCGCCGCCTTCGGTCACCTTGTGGATGACGGCCAGGATGTTGCTGCGGCGGACCGCGGCCAAGTCGGTGACGGTGACGTTGTGGCTAATGTCGATGACCGCATCCAGGCCCGGCACCGAATGGCGAGGTTGCGCGGCAGCATGGTCGAAACCGGCGCCCTTGGGGGGTGTGCCACCGCATCCGGCAAGGCTCGGGAGGGTTAAGCCGGCCGCGCCGACCAACAAGTTTCTACGCGAGATCATTCAGTCGATATTTCCACACAAGAGATGCGCCTGCCAATGGCGATCAGACACAGTAGCGGCAGCGCGTGTTGGCAGCGACGGCTAATTGACCGACAATAGTGATGATGAATTACGACTACATTGTTGTCGGTGCCGGATCGGCTGGTGCCGTCGTCGCCAACAGGCTTTCGGCGGACCCGCGCAACAGCGTGCTGCTGCTGGAGGCGGGGCCCGCCGATCATCCCTGGACCCGCATCCCGGTCGGCTCCGCCCGGATGATCACCAACCCCGCCGTCAACTGGCTCTACAGTTCGGAGCCCGGTGCCAGCACCAACGGCCGCCGCATTCCGGTTCCGCGTGGCCGGATGCTGGGCGGGTCGAGTGCGCTCAACGGCATGGCCTTCGTGCGCGGCCAGGCTCTGGTTTTCGTCAGTTGGGCGCTGTTGGGCAACCAGGGGTGGAGCTACGAGAGCGTGCTGGCGTTCTTCTAGCGCATGG
>JAUXRT010000040.1 GCA_030681635.1 Reyranella sp. | reverse complement strand
ATCGTGCTCTGCCTGGCCGGCGTCGCCGCGGTCTTCGCCAAGGGCCGGTTCGACAACCTGCTCTCCGTCCACTTCACCGAAGGCGATCTCTGGATCGCCGCGGCCTCGGCCTGCTGGGGCCTCTATTCGTTGCTGCTGAAGCAGCGGCAGAGCGCGCTCGACCCGCTCACGCGCCTTTGCGCCAATTCCATCGCCGGTTCCCTGGTCCTGCTGCCTTTCGCGATCGGCGAGGCGGCTCTCTGGCAGGGCCCGGACTTCGCCGACTGGCGCACCTGGACGGTCTGGATCGTGCTCGCGATCGTGCCCGGCGTCGGCGCCTACGGCGCCTTCGCCTTCTGCATCCGCGAGCTCGGCCCCTCGGTCACCAGCGTGTCGATGTATCTCGGGCCGCTCTATGTCGGCCTGATGGCCTGGGCCGCTCTTGGCGAAGCGCCACAAGGCTACCATCTCATCGGGATACTGTTGGTGCTGCCCGGCCTCTTCCTGGCCACGCGCCCGCCCGCCAAAGGAGCCTGACATGATGCGTGCCGTCCTCGCCTCGCTCGCCTTGCTGCTGGCGCTTCCCGCCATGGCGGAAGAGATCGGCTCGGTCAGCTACCGCTTCAAGTGGCTGGGCCCCAACGACAAGATCGCGGTCGAGGCCTTCGACGACCCCGACGTGGCGGGCGTCACCTGCTACATCGCCCGCGCCCGCACCGGCGGCATAAAGGGCGCCTTCGGCGTGGCCGAGGACCCGGCCCAGGTCTCGATCTCCTGCCAGCAGACCAGGGCGATCGATCCGTCGACGCTCGACAAGCTCAAGAGCCCGCACGAAGTCTTCAGCGAGCGCGCCTCGCTAATCTTCAAGACCACCCAGGTGGTGCGCTTCTGGGACCCCAAGCGCCGGGCGCTGGTCTACCTCACCTATACCGACCGCGTGATCGAGGGCAGCCCGCAGAACTCGATCAGCGTGGTTCCGGTCGGCCTCAAGTAGGGGCCGTTTCTGGCACAGCTCGTTGTGCCACGCTGCTGTCCAGCCACCTGTGCCAAAAAGCCGGACCAAGTCCTTGATCCGGCTGCCCGATCGTCCCCTGACAAACTGTGCCACGGCGCCCGGCCGCTCGCCGGGATCAGTGTCCAGAAAATCGGCGCCGCAATGGACCCGTCGTGGACCATTTTGGGCTCATAAAAAACGCCCGCCGGATCTCTCCGCGGGCGTCTCCCATCATGCCAAAAATAATAGCAAAAACCTGCTGAACTTGCAACTTGCAGGCATTGCTAGCGATACAGGAACGTCCCCAGCAGCACCCAGCGCGCGGCTTTCGGCGAGCCGACCAGCGGCGTGGTGTAGTGCCAGAACGGCAGGCGGTAGGCCGTCACGGCCGCGGGCTTGGCCACCGAGACGATCTCGCTGAAATGGCCGGCGCGGCTATAGACGAGCCACTGATGCTCGACGCTGGGCGTGGCCAGGCTCAGGTGCAGGTCGATGTAGCCGCCCTTGGCATCCTTGTTCTCGGGATGGTGGTCGTTGTGTGGGCCGGCATAGTCGCCCGGCCCGTAGCGCAGCACCTGCATCCCCCAGCCTGACGAGAGCTTGCGGCCGGCCAGGGCCTCGGCGAAGGCGCGGAAACTTTGCGAGCGCATCATGCGCACCAGGCCCAGCCGTTCGGCGGCCTTATAGCCAGGCTCACGCCGGCTCTCGAAGTAGATGGTGCGGGCACGGCTGGTCTTGGGCAGGCGCTCGCCGTAGTCGTGCCGCATGCCCCAGATGCTGTCCGGCGGGATCGGCTTCTCGATCGGCTCGAGCGTGTCGGCAAGGCTCTCTTCCAGCGCCCGGCGCAGCCGCGTGGCCTTGGTCCGGTCCAACAGATCGTCCTGGGCGAGGAAGCGGGTGCGCGGATTGGCCAGCGCGCCACACAAAGGATGCGTGCCCGCCAGCACCCGCCGGCCGGCCCGGCTCAGCAGGTCTTCGAATTCGCCAGGAATCTCTGGGGGAATGGCTGCGTTCCGCATGACAAACGCCAGATTGCCATGGCGGGTGACGCGAAGCACCTTCCCATGAAAGCATTTCCGGCGTTCGAACAAGAAACGACCCAGGAGGAAGCCCCATGGACGTCGGCATGATGATGGTGTTCGCCAGCTACGGCTGGGACGACTGTTCCGATGCGCGCGTGTGGGATGAGGAGATCCGCCTGGCCCGGATCGCCGCCGATTCCGGCTTCGACTGCCTGTGGTCGGCCGAGCACCATTTCAACGACTACTCGTTCGTGCCCGACAATCTCGCGCTCATGACCCATCTGACGGCGCTCTGCCCCAACATCGACGTTGGCACCGCCGCCGTCATCCTGCCGTGGCACGATCCGCTGCGCGTCGCCGAGAATGCCGCCGTGCTCGATATGCTGAGCAAGGGACGGCTGCGCCTCGGCATGGGCCGCGGCCTCGCCCGGCGCGAGTTCAACGCCTTCCGCCTCAGCATGGACGAATCGCGCGGCCGTTTCGACGAGGCGGCGCCGATGATCATCGAAGCATTGAAAACCGGCTTCATGGAAGGCGACGGCAAGTTCTATAAGCAGCCCCGCATCGAAATCCGGCCGCGGCCGCAGCACTCCTTCGACGGCCGCATCTACGCCGTGGCGTCGAGCGAGGATTCGATCGACTCGGCGGCCAAGCTCGGTGCCCATATCGTGATGTTCGCCGACCGGCCGTGGGAGATGCGGGCGCCGATGATCGAGAAGGGCCGCGAGCTGCACGCCAAGTATCACGGCACCGCGCCGCCCACCGTCATGCTGACCGAATTCTGCGTCTGCGGTCCCGACGCCGCCACGATCGAGGACGAGGCCCGCCGCTACCAGGGCAAGTTCGTGGAGAGCAACTTCTACCACTACGAATTTCTGGGCGAGCACTTCAAGACGGTGAAGGGCTACGACTCCTACCAGCAGAAGGCCGAGATCGCGCGCAAGGGCGGCATCGAGGGCGCGGTGACGGGTTTTATGCAGGCGGCAAGCTGGGGCACACCCGACAAGATCCTGCGCGGCATCGAGGCCCGCCGGAAGGTGGTCGGCGACTTCGAGATGAACGTCGCCTTCCGCTTCGGCGGCACGCCCTTCGAGGTCTCCGAGCGCGGGCTAAGACTGTTCGCCAAGGAAGTGCTGCCGGTGCTGAAGTCGTGGGGACCGGTCAAGGCGGCAAAGGCGGCTTAGGGCACCTCGGACTCAAGCTCTTCCGGACCGCGCGCGTCCCGCGCGC
>JAUXRT010000542.1 GCA_030681635.1 Reyranella sp. | reverse complement strand
GGCGGCGCGGCGAGCCCGCTCGCCGAGGGCGCGGTTTTTCAAGGCCGACAAACGCAAATCGCCGAACCCGGACTGGGCGGTGCCGAGCAGTTCGCCGGGGCCGCGGGTTTCAAGATCGGCTTCGGCCAGCCGCCAGCCGTCGTCCGAACGTTCGAGCAGTTTGAGGCGGCGGTAGGAGTCGGGCGAAGCGCTTTGCGGCACCACGAGGCAGAGCCCCGCGGCCGCGCCGCGCCCGACCCGGCCGCGAAGCTGATGCAGCTGCGCCAAGCCGAAGCGTTCGGCATGCTCGATGACCATGACGGTGGCGGCAGGCACGTCGACGCCGACCTCGATCACCGTCGTGGCCACCAGAATCGACAACCGCCCGTCGGCGAAGGCCGCCATGGTCGCCTCGCGTTCGGCCCCCTTGAGGCGCCCGTGCAGCAGGCCGACCTTGCCGGGAAAGCGTGCGCTCAAAAGCTGGAAGCGTTCCTCGACATTGGCGAGGTCGACTTCCTCCGATTCCTCGATCAGCGGACAGACCCAGTAGACGCGGGCGCCGGTTCCGATCATGCGACCGACGCCCTGCACGACCTCGCCGATGCGCTCCAGGGGCAGGGTGCGCGTGTCGATCGGCAGGCGGCCGGCCGGCTTCTCGGTGAGTTTGGAAACGTCGAGATCACCATAGGCCGCCAGCATCAGGGTGCGCGGGATCGGTGTCGCCGTCATGACCAGCAGGTCGACCGCCTGGCCCTTGGAGGACAGCGCCATGCGCTGATGCACGCCGAAGCGATGCTGTTCGTCGACGACGGCGAGCGCCAGATCGGCGAACTCGACTTCCTCTTGCACCAATGCATGCGTGCCGATGACAAGACCGATCGAGCCATCGGCCAGACCGCGCATCGTCTCCTTCTTCTGCTTCTGGCTGTCGCGCCCGGTGAGGAGGGCGAGGCGCACGCCCGTGGCTTCTGCCAGAGGCGCAATGGTGGCGTAGTGCTGGCGCGCCAGCAGCTCGGTCGGCGCCATCAGGGCAGCCTGGGCACCGGCCTCGACCGCGATCAGCATGGCGAGGAAGGCGACCAGCGTCTTGCCGCTGCCGACATCGCCCTGCAGCAGGCGGATCATCCGCTCGGGCTTGGCCATGTCGGCCGCGATCTCCTCGACCGCGCCTTTCTGGCTGGCTGTCAATTCGAACGGCAGCGCCTCGAGCGTGACCTTGTGCAAGCGCCGGTCACCCTTGGTGGCGCGCCCGGCGATCGTGCGGTTGTGATGCCGGACCAGCGCGATGGCGAGCTGGCTCGCCAGCAGCTCGTCGAAGGCAAGGCGGGCCCGTGCCGGATGGAGCGGCGCGAGATCGGACTCCTCCGCCGGCGCATGCGCCTGGGCGAGCGATGATTTCCAGCCCGCCCATCCATTGCGCGCGCGGTACGCCGCGTCCTGCCATTCCGGCAATTCAGGTGCGCGTTCAACGCCG
The DNA here is from genome assembly GCA_030681635.1 of Reyranella sp. Classification (GTDB taxonomy): domain Bacteria; phylum Pseudomonadota; class Alphaproteobacteria; order Reyranellales; family Reyranellaceae; genus Reyranella. Next base: position 1,439 of record JAUXRT010000542.1, on the reverse strand, counting down.
GCGGCGATCGCCTTCTGGATCGGCCGCTGGGTAAGGCCCGCGGTGAGACCGTAGACCGGTTCGACCCGCAGGACCCCTTCGCGCCGGTCGAGCGGCACGACATGGTCGGGGTGCGTGATCTGCACTTCACCCTGGTAGAGATCGATCCGGCCGCTTACGACGCGAATCTCGCCGGGAGGCAGCAGCTTCTTCAGGTAATCCTCGCGGCCATTGAAGAAGGTGAGGCAGAGCCGGCCGGTCTCGTCGCTGCACCAGACCCGGTAGGGTTGGCGCGGGTTGCGCGGCACCAGATGCTCGTCGACCGTCACTGTGAGCGTGGCGATTTCGCCCGGCAACGCGCCGGCAATCTCGGGCGCGTTGCGGCGGTCGATGAGGGAGGAGGGCAGATGCCAGAGCAGGTCGATGACCAGCGGCCCCGTCAGTTTCTCCACGAGCTTGCCCAACCGCGGCCCAATTCCGGGCAGCGATGTCACTTGGGCGAAGAGAGGGGTCAGGCTTTGCGGGCGCATCTGTGAGACATGGGCGTGACATAGGCGTGGAGCAGGGCTTGTGGGGCCGCGTGACTCCGCCATCGCCGCCGCCTATATGCTACGCCCCTTTTCGGGTCGGACCTGGGGAAAAGATGAGCGGCGAGGCGGATATCGAGACCCGGCGCAAGCGGCTGCTCTATCGCAGCGTCTATCGTGGCAACAAGGAGAACGACATTCTCCTTGGCCAATTCGCGCGCGCGCATATCGGCTCGTTCGGCACGGCCGAACTGGACCAATACGAACGCCTGCTGGATACCGGCGACAACGACATTTTCGACTGGGTTTCGGGCAAGGCCGACGTTCCGCCTGAGGCCGATACGCCCGTCCTGCGCCTTGTTATGGCGTTCCGGGTGAGTTTCCAGTGACCCTGCCGCTCGCCGACACGCTGGCCGCGATTCATCGCAAATCAGGCCGCTGGACCATCGCCGGCCTGCCGGAGGGCGCGGATTCCCTGGTGCTCGCCGATCTGGCGCGCACGAGCGGCGGGCAGGACATCCTGCACGTGGCACGCGACGGCCAGCGCCTGGAGCGGCTTCAGGATGGGCTGCGCTTCTTCGACCCGGAGCGCGAGGTGCTGGTCTTCCCGGCGTGGGATTGCCTGCCCTACGACCGGCTGTCGCCACACCCCGACATCGTTGCGGAACGACTGACGACGTTGGCCAAACTCGCGGCGGCCAGGAAACCCGGCGCACCGGGCAGGATCATCCTGGCCTCGGTCGGGGCGGCCCTGCAGAAGGTCCCGCCGCGCAGCCTCTATGCCGATGCCGCGGTCGTGTTGCGCAAGGGCCAGACGGTCGACGTCAACTGGCTGGCGAAGTTCCTCGGCGAGAATGGTTATGGCCGCGCCGAGACGGTGATGGAGCCCGGCGAGTTCGCGATCCGCGGCGGCCTGATCGATCTCTTTCCACC
>JAUXRT010000535.1 GCA_030681635.1 Reyranella sp. | reverse complement strand
CCAGTGGCGCGTCATGATCGCGCCACTGGAGTGGCGCGCCCCCAGCTGCTTCAGATCACCGGTGCCAGCCGGTGCGCGACCATCGAGGCGTAACGCGCGGCGACGGGCAGGAAGGCGCGGAAGTCGAGATGGCTTTCGGCGCCGGCGAGGTCGCTCAGGCAGCGCACGTTGACGAACGGAATATCGTCGCCCCAGCGCCGCGCGACCTGCGCCACCGCCCCGCCTTCCATCTCGACGGCCTGCGCCTTGAACCGCTCGTGCAGGCGCCGTCTCAGGCGCTCTGAATTGACGAAGCTGTCGCCGGTGGCGATGGCGCCGAAGCGGACAGTGGGCGTGCGCGAACCGGCACCGACCGAGGCCGGCAGCGGTTCGAGGACCAGTCCGCTCAGCGCCTCCTGCAGGCGCGCCACCAGCGGCTCCGAAACGGCGTAGCCCGGCGTGGAATCCTCGCCCAGCGAGGGCCGGCTGCCCGGCTGGATGGCGAGGAGCCCATCCTCCTTCTCGATGCCGTAGTCATGCTGCGTATGGCCGGTGCCGACCACGATATCGCCGACGCCGAGGGTTGGATCGAGGCCGCCGGCCACACCGCACAGCATCAGGGCCCGGCAGTCGAAACGGTCGAGCAGCAGGGTCGTGGCGATGGCGGCATTGACCTTGCCCGCCCCCGATTCGACGAACACCGCCTCGCGGCCCGCAATCCGGCCCCGCCAGAAGCCGAGGCCGCCGATCTGGTGGGTGTCGGCCGGCTGGTCGGAGAGGTGGGCAAGCTCTTCGGGAAGGGCTGAAATGACGCCCAAAAGCCTGTTTGCCATGGTCGAATGGGTTATAAGGTCGCCGCCCCCATGTCCATGACCCTCCCCAATCTCACCACTCTTCGCGATGCCTGCACGGTTTTCGCCCGCGATGCCGCCCGCGAGATCATGCGCATCTATGCCGGCGACCTCGGCGAACGCACCAAGGACGACAAGAGCCCGGTGACCGACGCCGACCATGCCGCGGAGGTCGTCATCGTGGCCGGCCTGCGCGCGCTGACGCCGGGCCTGCCGGTCGTGGCCGAGGAGGAGATGGCGGCGGGCCACGTGCCCAAGCTCGATGGCATTCAGTCGGGGGGCCCCTTCTGGCTGGTCGACCCGCTCGACGGCACCAAGGAGTTCATCAAGAGGAACGGCGAGTTCACCGTGAACATCGCCCTGATCGAGAAGGGCCGGCCGACGCTCGGCATCGTGCTGGCGCCGGCGACCGACACGCTGTGGCGCGGTGCTGCGGGCCTCGGCGCCGACAAGTGCGGCAGCGACGGCGTCTTCACCGCCATCACGACTCGCCCGGCGCCGCCCGAGGGCTTCACCGCTTGTGCCAGCCGCAGCCACGCGATCTACAGCGACCTCGACATCTGGTTCCGCAACAACAACCTCACCGTCGCCGGCCGCGTGCAGGCGGGTTCGTCCCTGAAATTCTGCCTGATCGCCGAGGGCAAGGCCGACATCTATCCGCGCTTCGGCCCGACCAACGAATGGGACACCGCGGCAGGCCAGGGCGTTCTGGAAGCGGCGGGCGGCGAAGTCGTCACCACCGACGGCCGTCCCCTGCTCTACGGCAAGCCGCGCTTCTCCAATCCGCACTTCATCGCCCGGAGCTTGGCCGCGCGATGAGGGCGGCGCGATGAAGCTCGAGGAGCCGACCGCGCAATCGGTCGCCGAAGCGGCGCGGCTGCTGCGCGACGGACAGCTCGTCGCCTTCCCGACCGAGACGGTCTACGGCCTGGGCGGCGACGCCACCAACGAGCGCGCGGTGGCGGCGATCTTCGAGGCCAAGGGCCGGCCCGAGTTCAATCCCCTGATCAGCCACGTGCTGGGATCGGACGAAGCCAAGCGCTTCGTGCGCTGGAACGACACCGCCGACAGACTCGCCGCCCGCTTCTGGCCGGGGCCGCTGACGCTGGTGCTGCCCCGGAGCGCTGGTTCGCCGATTTCCCTGCTGGCCACGGCCGGCCTCGACACGGTGGCGATCCGCGCGCCGTCGCACCCCGTGGCGCAAGCGCTGATCCGCGCCGCCGGCCGGCCGATCGCAGCCCCATCCGCCAATCGCAGCGGCGCCATCAGCCCGACCCGCGCCGAGCATGTGGCCGAATCGCTGGGCGAGCGCGTGCCGCTGATCCTCGACGGCGGGCCCTGCCTCGTCGGCGTCGAGTCCACAGTGCTCGACCTCACGGGCGCGACACCCACCCTGCTGCGGCCGGGCGGCGCCACCCGCGAGGCGATCGAGGCGGTGATCGGCACGATTGCCGTCAGCGACGCTCTTCCCTCCGGCGAGTCGGCGCGCAAATCGCCCGGCCAGCTCGAAAGCCACTATGCACCGGCGCGGCCGGTGCGCCTCGGCGCCAGCACCGTCGGCGCCGATGAGGGCCTGCTGGCCTTCGGCGCCAACGTCCCCCAGGGCGCGATGCTCACCTACAATCTCAGCCCCTCGGGCGACCTCGCCGAGGCCGCCGCCAATCTTTTTGCGCAGATGCGGCTGCTGGACCGACCGGGCATCGGCCGCATCGCGGTCATGCCCATTCCTGAAACGGGCCTCGGCCTTGCGATCAACGACCGTCTAAGGCGGGCAGCCGCGGATGACGGCACCGGCCGGCGCGGCTAGTCTGGGCCAAAATCAGAGGAAACGATGCCAGATACCGTCATTGCGCCCGTCATTCCGACCGTCCCCGTGACGCCTGCTGTCCTGGACGCGTTGCGCGCCATCGTGAGCGACAAGGGGCTGATCCTCGATGAGCAGGGCAAGCAGCCCTTCGTGACCGACTGGCGCGGCACGAACGTGGGCACCGCCGCCGTCGTGGTGCGCCCGGCCAACACCGAGGAAGTGGCCAAGGTCGTAAAGCTCTGCTTCGACAACGGCATCGCCATCGTGCCCCAGGGCGGCAACACCGGCCTGATGGGTGGCGCCACCCCGTGGCCGACGCACAGCGGCATCGTGCTGTCGCTTGGGCGCATGAACCACGTGCTCGAGGTCGATCCGGTCGGCTATTCGATGACCGTCGAGGCGGGCTGCGTGCTGCAGACGCTGCAGGAGACGGCGGCCAGCCACGACCGCTTCTTTCCGCTCAGCCTGGGCGCCCAGGGCTCGTGCATGATCGGCGGCAACCTTTCGACCAACGCCGGCGGCGTGCAAGTGCTGCGCTACGGCAACGCCCGCAACCTGGTGATGGGCCTGGAAGTCGTGCTGCCCAACGGCGACGTGTGGAACGGGCTGCGTTCGCTCAAGAAGGACAATACCGGCTACGACCTGAAGCACCTGTTCATGGGCGCCGAGGGCACGCTTGGCATCATCACCAAGGCGGTGCTGAAACTCTGGCCCGCGCCCAAGGACACGGCCACGGCCTGGCTTGCGATCCGCGATCCGCAGGCCGCCATCGAAATCCTGTCCGAGGCGCATGCGGCGTCCGAGGACAATGTCGGCTCCTGCGAACTGATGAGCCGCGCCTGCACCGACATGGTGCTGCGCCACATTCCCGGCACGCAGGACCCGCCCAAAGCCGACACGCCGTGGTTCCTGTTGCTCGAATGGACGTCGTCGCGGCCCAAGGCCGAGGGCGCGGAAGGCATGTCGGACAAGATGGAGCAGTTCCTCTCCGATCAGCTCGAGGCCGGCCGCGTGCTCGACGCGGTGATCGCGCAAAGCGAGGCGCAGGCGCGCAACATGTGGGTCATCCGCGAATCGGTGGCGCCGGCGTCGCGCGCCGAGGGCCCGGGGTTGAGCTACGACATCTCGGTGTCGATCTCCAGGATTCCGGCCTTCATCGAGAAGGGCATCAAGGCGTCGCTCGATATCCTTCCGTCGATCCGCCCCTACCCGCTCGGCCATATCGGCGACGGCAACCTGCACTTCTCGTTCATGGGGCCGAAGGGCATGGACCGCGAGACGCTGAAGCAGTATTCGCCGGCCATCACGCGCGCGGTGAACGATCTCGTCACCTCGATGGCCGGCTCGATCTCCGCCGAGCACGGCATCGGCATCGACAAGATCGACGAGCTGGCGCATTACCGCAGCAAGATCGAGCTCGACACGATGCGCTCGCTGAAGCGCGCGCTCGATCCGAAGAACATCATGAACCCCGGGAAGATTCTCAGGCTGTGATGAGTGGGGCTGTGAGCACGTTCGTAGACAAGCTCCGTGCCATTGTCGGCGACAAGGGATTGATCACCGACGAGGCGGGCAAGCGCCCCTACCTCACCGACTGGCGCGATGCCTATCTCGGCAAGGCACTCGCCGTGGTGCGGCCCGCGTCGACCGAAGAGGTGGCCGGTGTCGTAAAACTCTGCGCGGCCGAGAAGGTCGCCGTCGTCCCCCAGGGCGGCAACACCGGGCTGGTCGGTGGCGGTATCCCGCTGGAGGACGGCCGCGAGATCCTGCTGTCGCTGGGTCGCATGAACCGCATCCTCGAGATCGACGAGATCGGCTACTCGATGACCGTCGAGGCCGGCGTGATCCTGAAAACCATCCAGGAGACCGCGGCGGCCCATGATCGCCTGTTTCCGCTCAGCCTTGCCGCCGAGGGAAGCTGCACCATCGGCGGCAACCTCTCGACCAATGCCGGCGGCGTACAAGTGCTGCACTACGGCAACACGCGCCATCTCGTGCTCGGCCTCGAAGTCGTGCAGCCCAACGGCGATGTCTGGAACGGCCTCAGGGCGCTCAAGAAGGACAATACCGGCTACGATTTGCGCGATCTCTATCTCGGCGCCGAAGGCACCTTAGGTATCATCACCCGCGCCGTGCTGAAACTCTGGCCCAAGCCCAAGGATGTGGCGACTGCGTGGATCGCCGTGCCGTCACCCCAGGCAGCCGTCGACCTGCTGAGCGGCGCCCATGCCGCCAGCGAGGACAATGTCACCTCCTGCGAGCTGATGGGCCGCCAGGGCATCGATCTCGTACTCGCCCACATTCCGGGCGCGGCCGATCCGCTGGCCGAGCGCCACGACTGGTACGTGCTGCTGGAATGGTCGTCGACCCGGGCTCGCCGCGAGGGTGCCAAAGAGACTGGCTTGCGCGAAAAGATGGAAGGCTACCTGGGCGAAGCGATGGAGCAAGGGCTCGTGCTCGATGCCGCCATCGCCCAGAACGAGACCCAGGCGCGCGCGCTGTGGAGTCTGCGCGAAAACCACACCGAGGCCTCCAAGAAGGAAGGACCCTCGATCAAGCACGATATCTCCGTCGCCGTGAGCAAGATCCCGTCCTTTGTGACGGAAGGGCTGGCGGCGATGCGCAAGGCGCTGCCCGAGTGCCGGCCGGTGACCTTCGGCCATGTCGGCGACGGCAACCTCCACTTCAACTGCCAGGCGCCCCAGGGCTGGGACAAGCAACGCTTCAACGCGCATGCGCCAGCGATCAGCGGCGCGATCTACGATCTGGTCGTGGGCTACGGCGGCTCGATCTCGGCCGAGCACGGCATCGGGTTGATGAAGGTCGACGAGCTCGCCCACTACCGCAGCAGCATCGAGCTCGACGCCATGCGCGCCATCAAACGCGCGCTCGATCCACAGAACCTCATGAACCCGGGCAAGATCGTCCGCGTCTAGGGACCGATTCCGTTGCGGTAGGTTTACCTCATCCTGAGGAGCACCGCGAAGCGGTGCGTCTCGAAGGATGGGAACCAGTCGTGTTGTTGCCCACCCTTCGAGACGCGCGCTGCGCACGCTCCTCAGGGTGAGGTGGAGCGATTCCAAGCTCGCGAAACTTGCTCTAGACGATCACCGCGGCGGCCCGTCCTTCTTCTTCTCGACGATCTCGTATTGAACGTCGGTCACCTGGCGCATCTCGCGCGGTGGCGGCTCGGCCGGCGGCGTGCGGCCGAACAGCCCGGCGATCCAGCTCTTGGCCTTGAAGCCCAGGATGGCGATCAGCACGACCGCCGCCACGCCCGCGATCACCGCGAAGCCCAGCACGGCCAGGACCACGAAGCCGATCAGGCCGAGGATCGCCTGCAGCCAGACCCGCGCCGGCAGCCGCGCCAACAGTTCCAGAAACTGCTTGCCGTTCATCCGGCCGTTCGCTGGGCCGTTCATGGGGCCCAGCGTTTCTCGAAGTCCCAGACCTCGGGAAAGCCCATCAGCTCGTGCATGTCGCGGTACTGTGGTGCTGCCACGCCGTTGCTGGTGCCCTTGTCCTTGAGGTGCGACCAGGCCTGGCGCATCGCCTCGGCGGCAACGCTGAAGCCAAGGCCCGGATAGATCGCGAGATCGAAGCCCCACTTCTTCAGGCGATCCACTTCTACCCGCGGCGTCTTGCCGAATTCGACCATGTTGGCGAGCAGCGGCTTGCTCACTTCGCGGCCGATGCGCTCGAGCTCGGCTTCGCTCTCAGGCGATTCGACGAAGATCACGTCGGCCCCCGCCGCCTCGTAGAGAGTGGCGCGGCGCAGCGCCTCGTCGAGGCCATGCGCGGTGCGCGCGTCGGTGCGCGCCACGATCATCGTCTCGTCGTGACGGCGCGCCTCGACCGCGACCTTGATCTTGAGCACCATCTCCTCGGCCGGCACGACGCGGCGGCCGGGCGTATGGCCACACTTCTTCGGCGTCTCCTGGTCCTCGATCTGGATCGCAGCGACCCCCGCCGCCTCGTAGCCGCGCACGGTGCGGCGGACGTTGAGCAGGCCGCCGTAGCCGGTGTCGGCATCGGCAATCAGCGGCGTCGCCACGACCGAGCAGATCATCTCGGCGCGGCCGACCATGTCGGAATAGGTGGCGAGACCTGCATCGGGCAGGCCCAGCATCGAGGCCGTGGCGCCGTAGCCCGTCATGTAGAGGGCGGGGAAATCCATCTTGTCCGCCACGCGGGCGGAGATGCCGTCATAGATTCCGGGGGCCAGGAGGAACTCGCCCTGCGCCAGCCGATCGCGCAGTGCGCGCGCCTTCTCATTGCCCGCCATGTCCGAACCCTTTCACAGACTATTGCTTGGGGGCGCTAAGACCCCCGCGTCAACGATATATTACAGTTGCGGCCACCGCTGTTCGCCTCAGGCCCGCTGCCGCTGATGGTATTGCCATCATAGCGTGCGGACATTGTGGCGGTCACCGTTGTGCCGGGCCGATTTGCCGGCGCGT
>JAUXRT010000531.1 GCA_030681635.1 Reyranella sp. | reverse complement strand
GGACGCAGCGCCTCCCATTCCTCGAACTTCAGCGGCCGGTTGTCGATCGCCGACGGCAGGCGGAAGCCGAACTCGGCCAAAACGCTCTTGCGGTTGAAGTCGCCGCGGAACATGCCGCCGATCTGCGGCACGGTGACGTGGCTCTCGTCGCAGATCAGCAGCGAATGCTCGGGGAAGTACTCGAACAGGGTAGGGGGCGGCTCGCCCGGCTTGCGGCCGGTGAGATAGCGCGAGTAGTTCTCGATGCCGGCGCAGGCGCCGGTCGTCTCCATCATCTCGATGTCGAAATTCGTGCGCTGCTCAAGGCGTTGCGCCTCGAGCAGGCGGCCGGCGCGGTTGAATTCTTCGAGCCGCTGCTTGAGGTCGGCCTTTATCTGGTCGACGGCCTTCTGCATCGTGGGCTTCGGTGTCACATAGTGGCTGTTGGCGTAGACGATGATGTCGGACAGGGTGATCGTCTTGTCGCCGGTCAGCGGGTCGAACTCGGTGATCGATTCGATCTCGTCGCCGAACATCTCGAAGCGCCAGGCCTTGTCCTCGTAATGCGCCGGGAACAGGTCGATCGTATCGCCGCGCACGCGGAAGGTGCCGCGCTGGAAGGCATTGTCGTTCCTCTTGTACTGCTGCTCGACGAAGCGGCGCAGCAGCGTGGTGCGATCGATCTTCTGGCCCTTGTGCAGGCGGAACGTCATCGCCTGGTAGTTCTCGAGCGGGCCGATGCCGTAGATGCACGAGACCGACGCCACGATGATCACGTCGTCGCGCTCCATCAGCGCACGCGTGGCGGAATGGCGCATGCGGTCGATCTGCGCGTTGATCGACGAATCCTTCTCGATGTAGGTGTCGGTTCGCGCGACGTAGGCTTCGGGCTGGTAGTAGTCGTAGTAGGAGACGAAGTACTCGACCGCGTTCTCTGGAAAGAAGCTCTTCATCTCGCTGTAGAGCTGCGCCGCCAGTGTCTTGTTCGGCGCCATCACCAGCGCCGGCCGACCCTGTGAGGCGATGACGTTCGCCATGGTGAAGGTCTTGCCCGAGCCGGTGACGCCCAGCAGCACCTGGTCGCGCTCGCCGCCCTCGACGCCGGCGATGAGCTGCTTGATCGCCTCGGGCTGGTCGCCCGCCGGCGTGTAGTCGGACACCAGCTTGAAGGGCCGCGCGCCGCCTTCAAGTTCCGGTCGCCGCTGGATATACGGCATGAGGAGCGGCACGGCCGAAACCGCGAGATTCTTTGAGGGCATGGCCTGCATTATATGATGCTCGAATGACGGTCCGGCAATGCTAGCGTCCGGCCCGCGATGCCTGATTTGTTGACTTTTCCCTTCCTGATTTCGGCGGTCGTTGCCTGCATTGCTGGCATGGTACGAGGATTCGCCGGCTTCGGCGCCGCGATGCTGATGACTCCGGTGTTTTCGGCCCTCTACGGTCCGGCGACCGGCATCGCGCTCTGCCTGTTGCTCGAGATCGCAGTCGCCCTGCCGCTGCTGCCGGCCGTGGTGCGCCTGGTGGATTGGCCACGGATCGGCCTGCTCATGGTCGCCGCCACGATTTTTGTGCCGGCCGGCAACTTCGTGCTGACGCTGGCCGAGCCCGAGCCCATGCGCTGGGCCATCTCAGCCATCGTGCTGACGGCGGTGGCGCTGCTGGCGAGCGGCTGGCGGTTCCGCGGCCAGCCACGCACGGCGACGACCCTGGCCGCCGGCGCCACCAGCGGCTTCCTGAACGGCCTGTCGGGCATGGCCGGTCCGCCGATCGCTTTTTACTACCTCGCAGGTGAAAATACGGCGGCGCATGTGCGCGCCAATCTCACGACCTATTTCGTTTTCGTCGACCTGGTGGCGATCGCCATGTTCGCCGCGCGCGGCCTGATCGGCTGGGACACCGGCGTGCATGGCCTTTTTCTTGCACCGGCGGTGATGCTGGGGGGCCTCCTGGGCGAGCGGCTGTTCCCGCTGGCCAGCGAACGCTTCTATCGCCGCCTGGCGCTTGGGCTTCTGGTCGGCGTGGCGATCGGCTCCTTGATATTGTAAGCGAACGGACATGAGCATCTGGGATATCATCACAGACAAGGCGGCGCAGCTCGGGATCGGCGGGTCGATCGGCGCGCTGCTCGGCATGGCGCCGCCACAGGCGGACGAGGGCACGCATCCCGGCCTCCTGCAGATCGGCTTCACCATCGGTGTCATCGCCTTGGGTGCCAAGATGGCGCGGGCCGATGGCGAAGTATCCGAGGTGGAGGTCGCGGCCTTCCGCGCTTTCTTCCAGGTGCCGCCGGGCGAGGAGCGCAACGTCGAGCGCTTCTTCGATCTGGCCAAGCGTGACGCCGCCGGCTTCGAGACCTACGCCCGCCAGGTGGCAAACCTGTTCCCCGATGCGCCGGAAATCCTCGAAGGCGTGATCGAGGGGCTGTTCAGCATCGCGCGCGCCGACGGTTCGATCGACGTCGCGG
>JAUXRT010000520.1 GCA_030681635.1 Reyranella sp. | reverse complement strand
CGTGGCACCGGCATATCCGCCCTGCAGGGCGCCCGCCGCGATGCTGCCCGGTGCGAACACCAGCCAGATCATCTGGGCTTCCTTGGTGAAGCCGATATCGACGCCATACTTCTTGATGGTGCCGGTATAGCGCTCGGCAATGCCATCGGTGCGGCTGAACAGGCAGTTCATGTCCTTGGACGAGCCGAAGATGAAGCCGACGCCGCCCGCAACGCTGCACGAGAGCGAGCCGACATTCGCGCCGGACTTGCCGGCAGCCGCCGGCGTACCCGGCGTTGCGGGAGACTGAGCCTGAGCCGCGGTCGCGGCGCCCACGAGCAACAGTGCGGCACTCGCCGTCGTCAGTACTGATCGAAACATCGTCATTCCTCTCGTGGTTTGCAGCGGAAATCAGGAACCCGCCAACTGCCTAAACGGTCTCCTCGTCGATATGTTCCATATCAACCCGAGCGACATTGTGGCGAGCCAACGTGGACCATCCGCGGCCGATTTTCCGGACACCATCTGTCTGGAATCTGTCTGTCCGGAAATTCGCAAAGCGCCGGCCCGGTTGAACCAAACGATTCTTTTCAACGCAGGCCCGATCGTCGGGCCTGTCCGGAAAATGCAGCCGCGATGCGCCGGAGACGGCGGGAACGCACCTCCGCCACAATAGTCAATTTCCTAGCATAATCCTGTCGAACCTGCAACTTCACCTGCGCATAGCTGGCCGATCGAAAAGGCAAAGCGCCGAAAAGAACTCATCGGTTCGCTTTCATTCGATCACTTGATCGGCACGCGCAAGAATCGAGGGCGGAAAAGTGATGCCCTGAGCCTTTGCGGTCCCCAGGTTGATCGACAGGTTGAATGTCGTGGCCTGAAAGTAGGGAATGTCCCCCGGGGAGGTGCCGCGCAGGATGGCGTCGATGTTTTCGGCCGCACGCCGGTTGAGTTCCTTCAGGTCGAACGAATAGGCCATCAGGCCGCCCGCTTCGACCGACTCCAGGAAGGCGTACATCGCGGGCAGCTTCGTTTCCGCCACCGCCGCCACGATGGCAGCGCCATATCGGAACGCCAAGGGACTGTCGCCGATCATGAGGGCGTTGCCCCCGGCGCGCGTACTCTCCGCGATGGCGCGGCGGTAGTCCTCTTCGCCTGCAGGTCCATCGAGCAGCTTCGGCAACAGGCGAACGCCGGCCCCATCGGCGGCGGCGCGCATGGCGGCCCCCATGAACATGTCCCAGGAGGCCCGCAGGTTGACGTAGATCAGTTCCGACAGGGCGGGAAACGCTTCGCGCAGGAGCTCGATGCGCTTGCCATGCAGCAACGGGCCCACTTCGACGCTCATGCCGGTGATGTTGCCCCCGGGCTTGGCCAGATTCTGGATCAGCCCCATCGCGATCGGATCATTCGACAGGGCAACGACCGGAGCCGCCATGGCTGCTGCCTTGAGAAACGCCGCGCCAGCAATGGCGTAAATGACGTCGGGTTTGCCGCGGAGCACCGTCTCGATCAGGGCCGGCTGGCTTCCCGCCACGTGTTCCTGCCCATAGCGGTCCACGGCGAAGGTTTTTCCTTCGATCCAACCCCGACGGCGAAGTGTCTCGAAGAGCACCCGGAAGTAGGGGCTGCTGCTGTCCTCGACCATGAGAGCGATCGGCGCTGAAGGGCTGACGATCGCCAGGCGCGGAAGCTTCCGGCCTGGCTGTGCCAGTCCCTCCGAAGCGCCTGCGATCGACATCGCAGCAGCGAGGATTTCACGACGCTTCATTCGATCACCTCGTCGGCGCGGGCGCGCAATGTCGGCGGCACAGCAAGCCCGAGGGCGGCGGCGGTCTTGAGATTGATCGACATCTGAAAGGTGGCGGGCTGCTGGACCGGCAGGTCGGCCGGCCGGGCACCGCGCAAGATGCGATCGACGTAGCCAGCGGTGCGGACATAGAGGTCGACGAAATCGGCGCCGTAGTACATCAGGCCGCCATCGGGCGGGAACGGCGGGTTGCCGGTGATCAGCGGCAGGCGATGGCGTGCGGCGAGCGCGATGATCTGCCGGCGATGGCTGGCGGTGAAGAGATCGGTCGGCAGGATGAGGCCCCCCGCGCCGGCTGCCGTGGCGGCGAAGCCGTCGAGGACGGTCTCTATCTCGGCCGCGCTATTGACCTGGGCGAAGGAGACCTCGACGCCGAACTGCTTCATGGCCTGTTCGATGCTCGGCCGGTAGAGGCCCGCGCTCTGCTGCGTGAGGACGAGCAGGCGCTGCGTCCGGGGCGAAATCTCCTTCAGGAGCTCGATCCATTTGGCGCCGAAGGCGGGTTCGGTCGACGTGAAGCCGGTCGCCAGGCCGCCGGGCCGCACGAGGCTCTCGACCAGCCGGGCGCTGACCGGATCGCCGACGCCAAGGAAGACGATCGGCAAACCGACGCTCACCTCGCGTATGGCAACGACGGACGGCAGACCCTGGGCCACGAAGATGTCAGGCTTGAGCGCCGTGAGTTCCGCGGCCAGCCGGCGCGCCCGCTCAGCGCTGCTCGGCTCATAGCGCACGTCGATGACGAGGTTCTGTCCTTCACGCCAGCCGAGCGCCGCCATCCCTTCGCGAAAGCCGGCAAGCCTGGCCTTGGTTACCGGATCGGCCTCGGCAAGTCCGGTCAGGACCGCAACGCGCCTGGTCTGCTGGGCCCGCGCCGGAAAAGGCAGGACAGCGACCGAGGCCAGCAGATGCCGCCGCCTCACTCGATCACCTCGTCGGCGCTGGCGAGGATCGACGACGGCATAACGATGCCCTGCGCGCGGGCAGTCTTCTGGTTGACGACGAAGCCGAACTTGGCCGGCTCCTGCACCGGGAGATCGGCCGGTTTGGCGCCCTTGAAAATGCGGTCGACATAAGCGGCGGCGCGCCAGAACTGGTCG
>JAUXRT010000516.1 GCA_030681635.1 Reyranella sp. | reverse complement strand
GGACGCGCGCCTTCACGATCGTCTGGTCGACAGGCTGCGTCGTGCCGGTGAAGCGCACGGTATCGACGAGGCCGCGCGGGCTGATCGTATGAAGCTCGACCGGAATCAGCTCGATGACTTTCCCGGCCGCCTTGTCAGTCTGGGCGGCGCCGGCGGATCCGACGGCTTGGGGCGACACGCCGCGGCCGCTCTTCCAGGCCAAGCCGCCGGCCGCCAGGGCGACGGTCGCGACAGCGGCGACGATCAGGATGATGCGGCGGGTATTCATGGCCGGAGCCCTTTGAAAATGAAGTCGAGATAGGCTGTGTAGAACTGGTCGCTGCTCAGCCGGTTGGGCGTGTCGTAGGGGGCGAGCGAGCGTTTCCAGACGGAGAACATGGCGAGCGGCTGCACAAGGATGACCGCAGTGGTCTCGATATCGGTGATCGGCCTGAATTCCTTTCGCTGTACGCCGCGTCGTAGCGCATGGGCGAAGAGCTCGCGGGCGCGCATGTCGAAGTGGGTACAGAAGAAGCGCGCGACATCGGGGAAATTGCCGGCTTCCGCCAGGATCAATTTGACGACGCCGCCGGCAGGGCTTTCCTCGAAGACCCGGAAGCCGGCGACGAGTTCGCGCAGCAGGTCCTCGCTCGTGCCCTCGAAGCGACTGATCATGTCGGCAGCTTCGGCGAGGGGGCCGCCGATCGCCTCGGTGATCACCGCCTTGAAGAGCTCTTCCTTGTTCTTGAAGTAGAGGTAGGGGAGTCCTTTGCTGACCGCTGCCACCTTGGCCACATCTGCGAGTTTCGTGGCGGCAAATCCCCGGGTGACGAACAACTCCAGCGCCGCTCGGGCGATCTCGGGCGCGCGATCCTCCGGCCGGCGAGTCCGAAGCGTCGTTTCTGGGCTATTGACTGACTGGTCAGTATCCATATTTCGCTATGTAAACGCGAATATGGCCGTCTTCAAGATGGGCAAAAAAAGAGTCCGGCAGACCGAGGTCGCCGGACGCTATTCAGTTTCGCCTTTCCATCCCCGCAAGCGGAGATGTCGCGTTGGCAATTGATGCTCGTCTTCTGAAGGTGGCTTCCGGTGGGGCCCGTGAGGGCACCCACGCGGAAGCCGAAAGGCGTTTGGTTAGAGGGGCCAAGGTAAACCTTGGCCTACGCCCTTTCCTGTCTACTGCTTCTTCTTCTTAGCAGCCTTCTTCTTAGCAGCCTTTTTCTTAGCAGCCATAACTGTCTCCTATGGTTAGCATTGAGGTTCCCAACCGCGGGTCCCTCGGCTTACGCGGGGTACGCTTCGTCACACGCGTCAACTGCATCCAGTGGTGCCGCCGCAGGTCGTGCATTTGAGGCACGTCCCGTTGCGGACCATGGTGAAGTTGCCGCACTCCGGACAGGCATCTCCTTCAAATCCCTTGAGCTTCGCCTCGAGGGTGAAGCCAAGGGCAGAGGAAGCTGCCTCTCCGATCGCGACGCCGACGACGGCCGCCTGGGCGTTTGACGCCAAAGCGACGGCTGGGCCGTCCGTCAGTCCTGTGGGCACGGGGCCGGCGGCGATCAGCTCGGAAGCGATCGCGACATTGCCGGCCGTTCGGCCATTTAACACGTAAAGATTGCTGCGCACGAAGCCGACGCTGGCGATACGGCTCACCGCAGCGGCCGCGGCCTGGGCGGCATTCGTTCCTGAACCCGGCAGCTCGCCCTGAACCTCGCCGCGGCCGACGCCGTCGGGCCGGAGGTCGGCCTGTTCGACGTGGGCCAGATCGTTGCGGCCGAGATAGGAGATCGCGAGCTCGCGGAAGAT
>JAUXRT010000508.1 GCA_030681635.1 Reyranella sp. | reverse complement strand
GCGCCGTGGTCTGGATGATCTACAGCGCCAACGCGAGCAGCACTTCGGTGAGCACGCCCCACACCGCCGTGGTGGAGATCAAGGGCGAGATTGGCGCGGGTGCCGAGGCCAGCGCGGAAAACGTGATTCCAGCCCTGCGTTCGGCCTTCGAGGATGAGGGCGCGCAGGCGGTCGTGTTGTTGATCAACTCGCCTGGCGGCAGCCCGGTGCAGGCCGGCATCATCAACGACGAGCTGAACCGCCTGAAGGGTCTGCACAAGAAAAAAGTGTATGCCGTGGTGGAGGAAACCTGTGCCTCGGCCGCTTACTACATTGCCGCCGCCGCCGACGACATCTATGTCGACAAGGCCAGCCTGGTGGGCAGCATTGGCGTGCTCATGGACGGTTTCGGCTTTACGGGTCTCATGGAAAAGCTGGGCGTCGAGCGTCGCCTCATGACCGCCGGCGCCATCAAAGCCCTGCTCGATCCTTTCAGCCCGCAGGACGAGGCGCAGCGTGCTTACATCCAGCGTATGCTGGACGAGATCCACGCCCAGTTCATCGAAGTGGTGAAAAAGGGCCGTGGACCCCGCCTGAAGGAAAATGCCAACACCTTCAGCGGCCTGGTGTGGAGCGGCCAGCAGGCGGTGAATGAAGGCCTGGCGGACGGCTTGGGAAGCCTCGATTTCGTGGCGCGCGAGGTCGTCAAGGCCGAAGAAATCGTGGACTACACCCAGCGTGAAAACGTGGGCCTGCGCCTGGCCAAGCGCTTTGGCGCCAGCGTCGGCGAAGGCGTGTTCATGGCCGCGCGCGCAGCCGGTGTCCAGCTGAAGTAAGGCGCTTCTAGATGCGGTAGCCGGTGGGGTTGCCGCTCTGCCAGCGCCAGGTGTCGACGCACATCTCGTCGAGCGTATGTCTGGCACGCCAGCCGAGCAGGCGCAAGGCGAGGCCGGCGTCGGCCCAGCACTGCGCCACATCGCCGGGGCGGCGGGGCGCAATCCGGTAGGGCACGGCGCGTCCGCTGGCTTTCTCGAACGCACGCAACACTTCCAGAACACTGTGCCCGCGCCCGGTACCCAGGTTCACCGTGAAACTCTCGCCGCCTCCCAGCAAGGCCTTGATGGCGGCCACGTGCCCGGCGGCCAGGTCCTGCACATGGATGTAGTCGCGCACGCCGGTGCCATCCGGCGTGGGGTAATCGTTGCCGAACACATTGAGGTGCTCGCGCTGGCCCACCGCCACCTGGGCCACATACGGCATGAGGTTGTTGGGTATGCCGGTCGGGTCTTC
>JAUXRT010000502.1 GCA_030681635.1 Reyranella sp. | reverse complement strand
GGCGGATGTCGGCCACCGGCAGGACCATGCCGGTCGCGGTCTCGTTGTGGACGGTCAGCACCGCCTTGATCTCGTGCGCCTTGTCCTTGGCCAGGCGCTCCGCGAGCTTGGCCACGTCGGCGCCCGTGCGCCAGTCGGCGGCGAAGGTTTCTACCTTGATGCCGAGGTTGACCGCCATTTCGGCCCAGCTCAGCGAAAAATAGCCGGTCTCGACGATCAGCACGGTGTCGCCGGCCGAGAACAGGTTGGCGAGTGCGGCTTCCCAGGCGCCGTGGCCGCTGGCGTTGTACATGTAGAGCGTCTGGTCGGTCTTCAGGACCCGCTTCACGCCGGCATGGCAGGCATGTTGGATGGCCAGGAATTCGTCCGACATGAAGTCGAGGACGGGCCGGTCCATGGCGCGCAGGACGCGGTCGGGGATGTTGGTCGGGCCGGGATTGTTGAAGAACTGGCGTCCGCGCGGTTTGGCGTTCACGTAGGTACCCTCGGTCTGCGAAAGGCAGAACTCTGGCGGTGGGCCCTTGGCGGCGCAAGCGAGGCTTGCGATGCTCTGCCATTAGTTAATGTGAGGGCTCATGACCGTTGTAGCGCCGACCAACTCCGCGATCGTCACCGATTACAAAGCCCGTACACCTGGCTCCGGCGCCCTGTTCGAGCGCGCCCACAAGGTGCTGCCGAGCGGCATCACGCACGATGCCCGTTATCTCGATCCCTATTCGATCCATGTTGCGAAGGCGAAAGGTCCGCGCAAGTGGGACGTTGATGGCAACGAATATGTCGATTACTTCGGCGGCCACGGCGCCATGCTGCTCGGCCATTCGCATCCCGCCGTCGTCGAGGCGGTGAAGCGGCAGATGGACCTCGGCACGCATTACGGTTCGAGCCACGAATTGGAAGTGCGCTGGGCAGAGCTGGTCTGCGAGCTGACGCCGTGTGCGGAGAGGGTGCGCTTCACCGCCTCGGGCACCGAGGCCTCGCACATGGCGATCCGTCTCGCGCGCGCCTACACCGGCAAGGACAAGATCGTGCGCTTCATCGGCCACTTCCACGGCTGGCATGACAATGTCACGGCGGGCGCCGGGGCCACCTATGACGGCGGCACCACCCCGGGCGTGCCGCAGGAGGTGAGCGCGCTCTCGATCGTGATGCCGAGCGACAATGTCGCCGCCGTCGTGAAGCTGATCGAGGAGCGCGACGATATCGCCGCCGTCATGTTCGAGCCCTCGGGCGCGTCGTGGGGCCAGGCGCCGCTACCTCCGGGTTTCATCCAGGCCGTGCGTGACGCCACGAAGAAGAAGGGCGTCGTCATGCTGATGGACGAGGTCATCACCGGCTATCGCTGGTCCTCGGGTGGCGCGCAGAAGGCGTTCGGCATCACGCCCGACCTCTGCATCCAGGCCAAGATCGTGGCCGGCGGCCTGCCGGGCGGCGCGGTTGCGGGCAAGCGCGATATCCTCGACCGCATCGATCACGATGCGACGGCGGCGAAGAAGATCGAGCGGATCCTGCATCCGGGCACCTACAACGCCAATCCGTTGTCGGCCGCTGCGGCGGTGACGGCGCTCACGCTGCTGCGCGACGAGGACCTGGCGGAGAAAGCCAACAAGACGGCGGCCGAGCTGCGCAAGGCGCTGACGGAGGTGCTGGTCAAGGAAGGCGTGCCGTGGGGCATCTACGGCCAGAGCTCGACCTTCCTGATCTATTCCAACCCGTTCAACGATCCGATCGATCCCGCGACTTTCGATCCGCTAAAGGTGCCTTTCGCCAAGCTCAAGGGCGCGCGTGGCGCCGGTCCGCTGACTGGCAAGATCCGCATGGGCCTGATGACTCACGGCGTCGACGTGATGGGCGCCCCCGGCGGCTTCGTGTCGGCGACGCACGGCGGGGCGGAGATCGAAAAGACGGTCCATGCGTTGCGCGAGACCGTGCGCGCACTCAAGGCCGAACGCGAAGTGAAGGCGGCATAAGCTGGGGGCGCGCCACTCCAGTGGCGCGTCTTC
>JAUXRT010000490.1 GCA_030681635.1 Reyranella sp. | reverse complement strand
CGACGGCATCCGAATCATCGATTTCTCCCGCGTGATCGCGGGGCCCATGTGCACCCAGATGCTCTCCGACATGGGCGCCGAGGTGATCAAGATCGAGAACCCCGACGGCGGCGACGACACGCGCAAGGGCGCGGGGCCGCGCGCCGGCGGCGATCAGGGCGAAAGCCACTTCTTCATGACCTACAACAGGGGCAAGAAGAGCGTGGCGCTGGACTTCACCAAGCCCGACGGCCAGGCGCTGGTGCACAGACTGCTCGAAAAAGCCGATGTCATGCTGGAAAATTTTCGGCCCGGCGTGCTCAAGAAATACGGCCTCGACTACGCCAGCCTGTCGAAGAAATTCCCGAAGCTGATCTATCTCTCGATCTCGGCCTACGGCCAGACCGGGCCGCTGTCGGACCGGCCGGGCTACGACCCGGTGTTGCAGGCCGAGTCGGGCATGATGAGCGTCAACGGCGAGGCCGACGGCGAGGGCCTGCGCCATGCCATCGCCATCGTCGACACTATGACGGCGATCCATTCGGTGGCGGCGATCAATGCCGCGCTGTTCGCACGCACCTCGACAGGCAAGGGCCAGCACATCGATCTCGCCCTCTACGACACGGCGCTGGTGTCACTCGGCAACATGGGGTCGTACTATCTGATCGGCGGCGAGCAGCCCCGGCGGGCCGGCAACGGCCATTTCGCCTCGGCGCCCAACAGCTCGTTCAATACGTCGAACGGCAAGATCTACATGGCGGTCGCCAACCAGAAGCTGTTCGTCGATACCTGCAAGGCGCTCGGCCACCCCGAATGGGCGACCGACCCGCGCTTCTCCACCATCGCCCAGCGCGTCGCCAACAAGCCGCTGTTGACGAAGCTGATGGAGGAGGTGCTCACCACCGACACCAAGGAGAACTGGGCGCAGAAGCTGCGTCACCTGCCGGCCGGGCCGATCCGCACCATGAAGGAGGCGCTCGACGAGCCCGAGGTGAAGCGCCGTGGCATGCTGAAGAATTACAAGCACGCCAGGGTCGGCGACGTGCCGCTGATCGGCTCGAACTACCACTTCTCCGACACGCCGGTCGACGACACGCGCCCACCGCCGTCGTTGGGCGAGCATACCGACCGGGTGCTGCGCGAGGTCGCGGGGGTGAGCGATGCCGAGCTGGCGGCGCTCCGCGGCAACAAGATCATCGGCTGAGTCCCTGCCTCCCCGCGTAGTGCTGGCTGGCGTAGCGCCGGCCGTTGCGCTGCGGTACTACGGCGTCATGGCCGCCGCCGCTTCCGATCGCGACATCCGCCTCGACCTGTTCCGTGGGCTGGCGCTGTGGTTCATCTTCCTCGACCACATTCCGACCAACATCATGAGCTGGCTGACCGTACGGAATTACGGCTTCAGCGATGCCACCGAGATCTTCGTCTACATCTCCGGCTACACCGCCGTGATCGCCTACAGCCGCATGATGGAGCGCGAGGGCTGGCCCCGGGCCGCCGCCCGCATCTACCGCCGCGTCTGGCAGCTCTACGTCGCCCACATCCTGCTGTTCGTGGCCTTCTCCGCCCAGATCGCCTGGGTCTCGATCGCGCGCAACACACCGGCCCTGATCGAGGAGATGGAGCTTCTGGGACTGGGCCAGAACCCCTATCGCGCCATCCTCGAGGCGGCGCTGCTCAAGTTCCGCCCGGTCAATCTCGACGTGCTGCCGCTCTACATCGTCCTGCTGGCGGCTTTCCCGCTGGTCCTGCCCGTGGTGGTGCGCCGGCCGCTCGGCGTCGTCGCCGCCTCGATCGCCCTCTATGCCGTGACCTGCCACTACAACTGGAGCCTGCCGGCCTATCCCGACGAGAAGGTCTGGTACTTCAACCCGATGGCCTGGCAGGTCGTGTTCCATGTCGGGGCGGCCTGCGCCGTGCTCGGCCCCAGGCTCGCCTGGCTGGACCGCTTCCGATGGCCGCTGACGGTGTCCGCCGTCGCCTTTCTGTTGTTTTCGGCCTTCATTGCACTGTCCTGGCACTACAATCCGATGGAGCGGCTGATCCCGGCCTGGGTCGCCCGGCAGATCTACCCGATCGACAAGACCAACATCGATGTCCTGAGATTCCTGCATTTCATGGCCGTCGCCTGGATGGTCCGACTGCTGGTGCCGATCGATGCACCCCTTCTGAAGTGGCGGATCTGGCAGCCACTTCGCAGGTGCGGGGAGGCGTCGTTGCTCATATTCTGTATCGGAACCTTCCTGGCCCTCTCGGGTCAGGTGATCGTCAGCCAACACGAAGATTCGATTTTGTCGCAGATTGTCGTGAGCATCGCGGGCATCGCGATCATGTCCTTGGCGGCCTATGTCGCGGCCTGGTTCAAAGCAGGCGAGACGGCGCGTGCACCGCGTGCCGCTAGGGCAGTTGAGTGAGAAGGTCCCTCCTCTGGCTGGCGGCGGCAGCAGCGCTTCTGACGCCGGCGACGGCATTGCCGCAGTCGATGGCCGCCTGCCGTGCCAAGCCCGAGCTGCTGAAAATCGGCTCGACACTGCCGGTGGCGCGCAAGGCGGTCGCCGAACGCAAGCAACTCCGCATCATCGCGCTCGGCTCCTCGTCGACAGTGGGTTACGGCGTGTCCAACCCGGCCTACGCCTATCCGATGCAGCTCCGCATCGGCCTGGAGAAGGCGCTGCCCGGCATCGAAATCGACGTGATCAACCGCGGCATGGGCGGCCAGGACGTCGAGGAGATGGCCGCCCGCATGCGTGCGGAGATGATGTCCAACCCGCCGTCGCTGGTGATCTGGCAAACCGGCACCAATGCCGCGATGCGCCACATGCCGCTCGACCTGTTCGAGCGGCGGTTGCGCGACGGCATCAAGCTCGGCCAGTCACTCGGCGCCGACTTCGTGCTGATGACCCTGCAGTATGCGCCCGCGGTCGTGGCGCTGCCGGACGAGGAAGTGTACGAGCAGGTCATGGCGAAGGTGGCGGCGGACCTCAGCACCGGCCTGTTCCGCCGCTACGACATCATGCGGAGCTGGTACGACGACGGCATGCCCTACGCCCAGTTCGTGCAGCTCGACGGGTTGCACCTCAACGATTTCGGCCAGAAGTGCATCGGCAGGCTCCTGACCCGCTCGATCCTCGGTGCGCTGACTGGCCCCTAGCCAAGCCCGGAGTTCGTCATGCCCCGCCGTTTCGTCGACCTCTCGATCTATCTCGAAAACGACGTGATCTCCGATCCGCCGCCGTTCGGCCCGAAGATCCAGTATCACAAGCACGAGAACACGGCGGCCCAGATCGCCAGCTTCTTTCCCGGCCTGAAGAAGGAAGACCTGCCCGACGGCGAGGGCTGGGCGGTCGAGAACGTCAA
>JAUXRT010000482.1 GCA_030681635.1 Reyranella sp. | reverse complement strand
CAAGATCAAGGGCAACATGGACATCGAGCTCGCCATCGACGTCCTCGAGATGGCCGAGCATCTGGACCATGTGATCCTGTTCTCCGGCGACGGCGACTTCCGCCGCCTGGTCGAGGCCGTGCAGCGCCGTGGGCTCCGCGTTTCCGTGGTCAGCACCATCAAGTCCGCGCCGCCGATGGTGGCCGATGAGCTGCGCCGCCAGGCCGACGATTTCGTCGAGCTCGCGGAGCTGGCGCCGTTGATCGCCCGCAGCCCGTCGGAGCGCACCGCACGCCCCGCCGTCGCAGCCTCGCTCAACGGCCGCGAGGGCGACGATCTCGACGACGCCCCGTCCGAAGCGCTGATGCGGTCGGCCTAGGCCTCGCGGTCCGGTGGCTCCGCCAGGCTTCGAGGAGCCGCCGCTCGACTGTCCGCGCTGCCCGAGGCTCGTCGCATTCCTGGACGGGCTTCGCAGCGCTCATCCCGACTGGAAGAACGCGCCCGTCCGCTCGTTCGGCGACTTAGGCGCACGCCTCCTGATCGTGGGTCTGGCGCCCGGGATGCGCGGCGCCAACCGCACCGGCCGGCCCTTCACCGGCGACTATGCGGGCGACCTCCTCTACGCGACCCTGCTGAAGTTCGGCTTCGCCACGGGAACCTATGGTGCCGATCCCGCCGATGGGCTGCGCCTGGCCGACTGCCGCATCGCCAACGCCGTGCGCTGCCTGCCGCCGGAGAACAAGCCGCTGCCGATCGAATTCACCGCCTGCCGGCCGTTCCTGCAGTCGGAGATCGCCGCCATGCCGCGCGCGCGCGTTATCCTGGCCCTGGGCAAGGGCGCACACGACCAAGCCCTGCGCGCGCTCCAGGTACGGCCGGCATCGGCCTATCCCTTCATCCATGCCAGGCTGCATACGCTGCCGAACGGGCTGATGCTTGCCGACAGCTACCACTGCTCGCGCTACAACACGAACACCGGCCGCCTGACGACCGCGATGTTCCACGATGTCTTCACCGGCATCCGCCGGGTGTTGCCGCCGGTCTAGCGAAGGGCCGCCTCAACAGCTTCGGTGATCTCGCTGGAGCGCGGCCGCACGCGGCTCGGCCAGGCGCCGAGCAAGCTGCCGTCCTTGCCGATCAGGTATTTGTGGAAGTTCCACTTGGGCGCCGCGCCCTCACCCGCCTGCGCCGCGATCCATTGATAGAACGCGTGGGCGTCAGGCCCGATTGCCTTCTGCTTCGAGGTGAGCGGAAAGGTGACCTCGTACATCGACTCGCAGAACTTGGCGATCTCGGGTTCCGCCCGCGGCTCCTGCGCGCCGAAATCGTTGCATGGCACGCCCAGCACCACGAGCCCCTTGGGGCCGTAGGTTTCGTGCAGGTCCTGCAGGTAGGTGTATTGCGGCGTGAACCCGCAATAGGAGGCGACGTTCACGACCAGCACGGCCTTGCCGGCAAGGTCCTTCAGGTTCAGCGGCTTTCCGTCGATCGTGGTGAAGGAATAATCATGAGCCGACATCCTATATCTCCTCGTCGTAGCGTTGTTCCAGCCACGGGTCGCCGTAGTTGTGATAGCCGCGCACTTCCCAGAAGCCGGGCTTGTCGAGGCCTGAGAACTCGAGGCGCTTGATCCACTTGGCGCTCTTCCAGAAGTAGAGCTTCGGGATCACCACCCTGAGCGGCCCGCCATGCTCGCGGCTGATCGGCTCGCCGTTCCAGCTCCACGCCAGCAATACATCGTCGGCCGCGAAATCCTCGAGCGGCACATTGGTCGTGTAGGTGTCGTAGGAATGGAAGATTACGTACTTCGCTTCCGCCTTGGGCTTCACCAGGGCCAACAGGTCGCGGGCGCTCACGCCCTCCCACTTGTTGTCGTAGCGCGACCACGCGGTCACGCAGTGGATGTCGCTGGTCAGCCGCGTCTTGGGAAGGTCGGTGAACTCGCCCCACTTCCAGGTCATGGGCGCCTCGACCGCGCCGTCGACGAACAGGCGCCAGGCATGGGTCGGGATCTCGGGCTGGACGCCGAGATCCAGCACCGGCCAGGTCTCGACCTGCCGCTGCCCCGGCGGCAGGCGCACCGAGTGTGCCGCCGTCTTGCCGGTCAGCAATCGGCCGCCCTCGGCCCATTTCTGCTTGCTGTCGATCAGTTTGCTTTTCAGCTTGCCGAACAGGGTGACGTCTTCGTCAGCCATGAGATCCCTCAGATGCTGCGCCCGGCCTTTTCCCAGTAGGGGGCCCTGAGCTTGCGCTTGAAGATCTTACCCGAATCCTCGCGCGGAAGGGCGGCGCTGAATTCCACGATCCTTGGAACCTTGTAGCGCGCCACATGTTCCGCCAGCCAGGCCCGCACCTGGCCGGCATCGAGCGTGGCCGCGGCGATGAGCTCGACATGGGCGCAGATCTGCTCGCCGAATTCTTCGTCGGGGATGCCGAACACCGCACAGTCACGCACGCCCGGCATCTGGATCAGCGCCGATTCGATCTCGGCCGGGTAGATGTTGACGCCGCCCGAAATGATCATGTCGCGCTTGCGGTCGCACAGGAAAACGAAGCCGTCGGCATCGAGATAGCCGATGTCGCCCACGGTCACGAGATCGCCCAGCGCCACCTCGCGACGCTTGGCGTCGTCGTTGTTGTAGGTGAAGTCCGAGAGGTTCGGCCCGCGCAGGTAGATCTCGCCGACTTCGCCTTGGGGTACGTCGCGGCCCTGCTCGTCGACGATCCGAAGGATGGCGCCGGACACCGGGCGGCCGACCGTGCCGGGTTTGCGCAGTGCTTCCTCGGAACCATGCCAGACCACGACGCCAGTTTCGGTGGCGCCGTAGTACTCGTTGATGACCGGCCCCCACCACTCGATCATCTGGCGCTTCACCGCCGGCGCGCACGGTGCGGCGCCATGGCTGACGAAGCGCAGCGAGGAGACATCGTAGCGCTGCTTCACCTCCTGCGGCAGCCGCAGCAGGCGCACGAACATCGTGGGCACGATGTGCATGTGGCTGACCTTGTGACGATCGATCAGCCGCAGCATGTCCTCGGCGTCGAAGCGCGGCTGCAGGACCATCTGGAGCTGCAGCCGGCCGCTGGCATTGCCGTAGGCCGAGGGCGCGGAATGGTACATCGGCCCATTCATCAGCACGACGATCGACGGGTCGGGCTTCAGGCCCCAGAAGCTTGCCGCTTCCTGGGCAGCGGCCGCCATCTGCTCGGGCGAGCTTGGCTGGCGGCGCACGCCCTTCGGCCGGCCCGTGGTGCCGGAGGTATAGATCATGCTGCCACGTGCGGCAGCAGGCGGCGCAGTGCGCGGTGCCGAAGCCGTGACGAATGCATCCCAGCTTTCGATCCCCGCCGGCAACGCGCGCTTTCCGGCCGGCACGCCATAGGCAGCAGCGATCTCGTCGGGCGTCGATACGGCGAAAACCTTCACGCCCGCAGGGATCCCGCCCGCGATCTGCGCCAGCAGGTCGGTGTGCGCCACCAGCACCTTGGCGCCGCAGTCCTTCAGGATGTAACCCGCCTCTTCCGGCGTGAAGTGCCAATTGATCGGCACGGCATAGGCGCCGAGCTGGCTTGCCGCTTGGTTGACCTCGAAGGTCGGGAAGTCATTGCGCAGCATCAGGGCGACACTGTCGTCTTCGCCCACGCCAAGCGCTTCCAGGCCGCCGGCACCGCGCGCCGCATTGGCCTGAATGTCAGCCCAGCTTCGGAACCGCTCGCCCGCAGTAACACCCGGTGTCATCGCTTCTTCCTCGCCTTGGTCTTCGCTCCCGACGCCGGCGCGACGGCGCCCTTGAACATCAGGGCGCCGTGGAAGTGGTTCAAGGCGGCGTAATCCGGGCCACCCTGCAGCATGCCGGCCTGATGCAGCATCACGATGCCGTGGACGGTCGCCCACATCGACCAGCCGAACAATTGCGGATCGACGGCGATCAGGCCCGCCGCCGCCATCTCCTCGGCCTGGCGGGTGATGAACTGGCGGGCCCGCAACGCCTCGCGCGCCAGGTCGGCATGGCTGTCGTCGATCGGCTGGTCGATCTCGAACATGATGCGATAGGCATGTGGATTGCCCAGAGCGAACTTCAGATAGGCCTCGGCGACTTGCCGGCCGCGGCTGAGAGGATCGGCGGCGGAGGCGGCTGCCTGTTCGAGGGCATCGGAGAACCTGGCGAAGGCTTCGGCACGCACCGTCGCCAGGATGTCGGCCTTGTCCTTGAAGTAGCGGTAGGGGGTCTTTGGGCTGCAGCCGAGCGCCTCGGCGAGCTGGCGCATGGTGACGCCCTCGTAGCCGAAGCGGGCGAACCGCTCGGTGGCGACCCGGCACAACTCAGCCCGGAAGTCGGCGATGTCCTGATCGGTCAGATAGCGCGGCATGTCTGTCTTTCCATACACACCGTGTACGGAAAAGAGCGCGTCGGGTCAACAAGGTGATGGTGAATACAACAATACCTCATCCTGAGGAGCCGCGCGTAGCGCGGCGTCTCGAAGGATGGGCAACGGGACTCGATCTACGTCCGCCTCTTCGCCAGAGACTGAATCGTCCCATAGTCACCGAGTATCAGCGCTTCCTTCTTGGCGCGAGACCAGCCTTTGATCTGACGCTCGACGGCTATGACATCGGTGATATCGAGAAAGTGCTGTGACCAGATCTAGTAACTGCCGTCGGCACAACGCAGCATGTAAACGTGAGCACCTGGCTCCTCGGACATAAGGCCTTCTGTTGCCTACCCTTCGAGACGCGCCCTACGGGCGCTCCTCAGGGTGAGGTTTATCCCGAGGGGCTGTCCACAGACAGCTACGCCGACTCAGCGAACAGCTCGCGGCCGATCAGCATACGGCGGATCTCGCTGGTGCCGGCGCCGATTTCGTAGAGCTTGGCGTCACG
>JAUXRT010000479.1 GCA_030681635.1 Reyranella sp. | reverse complement strand
AGAACGACTTCTTGCCCATCATCATCTTGAAGCCGTTGTAGTCCGGCGGATTGTGCGAGCCCGTGATCATGATGCCGCCGTCGGCATCAAGGTGATAGACGGCGAAGTAAAGCATCGGCGTCGCGGCGAGGCCGATGCTGGTCACATTGATGCCGGCCGAGGTCAGCCCCTCGATGCAGGCTGCGGCGAGTTCGGGCGAACTCAAGCGTCCGTCATAGCCGAGCGCCACGTGCTTGCCGCCCTTTCGGCGGACCAGCGTGCCCAGCGTCCGGCCGATGGCGCGGGCGTCGGCGGCGTGCACGGTGTCGCCAACGATGCCGCGAATGTCGTACTCGCGAAGAATGCTGGAATCGAACTTGTGCGCCGTCTGGCTCATGAAAGGACTCCCAAGAAACGTTGATGACTAGGCGCGCGGCTGCGGACGGCCAACGCCTTCGTAGGCGAAACCCAGGCCACGCATTTCGTCAGGATTGAAGATGTTGCGCAGGTCGACGATGCGAGGCTGGCGCATCACCTCCTTCAGTCGCCTGGGATCAAGGCCGCGAAACTCGTGCCATTCGGTGATGACCACCAGCACGTCGGCGCCGCTTGCCGCCTCGTAGGCGGTCCTGGCGAAGGCGACACCCGGAAGCACGCGGGCCGCCTCCTTCATTCCCTCCGGGTCGAATGCGACGACCTTCGCGCCGGCGTCGATCAGCGCCGGCACGATGTCGAGTGAGGGAGCGTCGCGCATGTCGTCGGTGTTGGCCTTGAAGGTCACACCAAGCACGCCGATCGTGAGGCCCGATACCGAGCCGCCGCAAAAGTCGATGATCTTCCGGGCCATCCGCTTCTTGCGCGCGTTGTTGACCTCGATTACCTGCTCGACGATCGTCTGCGGCGCGTTGGCCTCGCGCGCGGTGTAGGCCAGCGCCAGCGTGTCCTTGGGAAAGCACGATCCCCGGAAGCCAGGGCCAGGATGGAGGAACTTGCGGCCGATCCGGCCATCGAGCCCGATGCCGCGCGCCACGTCGTGGACGTCGGCGCCGACCTTCTCGCAGAGATCGGCGATCTCGTTGATGAAGGTGATCTTGGTCGCGAGGAAGGCATTGCCGGCGTACTTGGTCACTTCCGCCGTCTCGATATTGGTGAACACCATCGGCGTCTGGATCAGGTTGAGAGGCCGGTAGATCGCGGCCATCACGTCGCGCGCGCGCTGGCTCTCGACGCCGATGACGACCCGGTCGGGCTTCATGAAGTCCTCGATCGCCGCGCCCTCGCGCAGGAATTCCGGATTGGAGGCGACATCGAAGTCGGTCGCCGGCCGGGCCTCGCGGATGATACGAGCAACCTCGCGGCCGGTGCCGACCGGCACCGTCGACTTGGTGACGACGACCGTGTAACCGCGGATCGCCTCGGCAATCTCGGCGGCGGCGGCATAGACGTAGCTCAGGTCAGCATGGCCATCGCCGCGCCGGGTCGGCGTGCCGACGGCAATGAACACCGCATCGGCGTCGCCGACCGCGTCGCCCAGATTGGTCCCGAAATCGAGACGGCCGGCGCGGACATTGTCGGTGACGAGCTTGTCGAGGCCGGGCTCATAGATCGGCATCTCGCCCTTGCCCAGGCGGGCGATCTTGGTGGCGTCCTTGTCGATGCACACGACATCGTGGCCGAACTGCGCGAAGCAGGCGCCGGACACGAGCCCGACATAGCCGGAACCGATCATGGCGATGCGCATACGATCAGCCTTTCATCAAGCGTTCGATCAAGGCGCGGCTCTCGGCCTTGGTGTCCGTGCGGCTGAGCGAGATCGCGACATTGGCCTCGAGGAACCCGAGCCGGGTGCCGCAATCGTAGCGTCGCCCGGCGTAGCGGAGCGCATGGAACGGCGACCGGCCGATCATCTTCGCCATGGCGTCGGTCAGCTGGATTTCGCCGCCGGCGCCGGCCTCGTGGCGATCCAGGTGGTCGAATACCTCGGGCAACAGCACGTAGCGGCCGATCAACGCCAGGGTCGACGGCGCCTCCTCGGGCCTGGGCTTCTCCACCATGCCCGTTATCTCGGCCAGCCCGTCCTTTTCGGCCTTCACCGCGGCGATGCCGTAGCTCTTGGTCTGCTCGCGCGGCACATCCATCACGGCGACGACGCTGCCGCCGGTCTTCTCGTGCGCCTGGGCGAGCTGGCCGATGCAGCTCGGCGTATCGAGCGTGAGTTCATCCGGCAACAACACGGCGAACGGTTCACGGCCGATCCAGTGCCGCGCGCACCATACGGCATGCCCGAGGCCGAGCGGCTTCTGCTGGCGCGTGAAGATCGCGTTGCCCGGCTTGATGGTGGCGCCTCGGGTCTCCGCGAGCTCAGGCGCTTTCTTGCGGCCCTCCAGCGTCATCTCGAGTTCGTAGGCGTGGTCGAAATGGTCCTCCAGGGAGACCTTGTTGCGGCCACTGACGAAAACGAACTCGTCGATCCCCGCTTGCAGGCACTCTTCCACCGCGTACTGGATGAGCGGCCGGTCGACGACCGTCAGCATTTCCTTCGGCATCGCCTTGGTGGCAGGCAGAAAGCGGGTGCCCAGTCCGGCGACCGGCAGAACGGCTTTGCGGACGCGCTGCGTCATGCTCTTCGACCTCATTCACGGCTAGGATATTGCGACGCAAAAGGTGGCGGTTGATGCCATGGTGACGCGGGCGCTGGCAAGGTCATCCCCCGAGCAGGACGTCCTTGGCCCGGTTGATACGGGCGGCCAGGTCCGCAGTTCCGCCGACATCGGGGTGCATGCGCTGGATCAGGCGGCGATGCGCGGCCCGGATCTCGTCGGCGGTGGCACCTCCGGCCAACCCCAGGACGGCCAGCGCCTCGTCGCGCGACATATCGGTGCGGGGTCCCGACGGCGGCGGGCGATGGCTGTTGCGCCAATCCCCGCCCAGCCGGCGATCGAGATAGGCTTCGAGGACTTTCAGCGAGTCGGGATCGGAGGCACAGTCGGCGTGGAGCCCCAGCAACTCGACATCCGCCAGTGAGTCGAGCGTGCGCCCGGTAAATCGGCCCGACAGCACGGTGCCGCCGACATCGCCCGTCGCGTGGTCGATCCAGGCCTGGAGAAATACCGTTCGCACCTCGGTCCGCTGCCCGGTGCCCGGCGAACTGAACCCGCCGGACGGGCGGTGACGCGCCGCCCGGGCAATCAGGGCCGCGATCACGACTCCCGCCAGGCCCATCAGCTCCGGCAACAGGCCGGGCAGAAACCTGAGGCCGAAAATCAGCAGCCCGCCGACGCCGATGGCCCCCAGCACAACGAGGATCGGCCGCAGCAGCCGGGCGATGGACGACGGATTTGCGCGCAGGAACCAGGCGATACCGAAGGCCAGGGCCGCCAGCATGATGAGCCCGAGGAAGACTGCCGGCACGGCTCACTGCCGGGCGGGTGACGCAGCCGGTGCGGGCGCCGTCGGCTGTGCCGGTGCAGCTTGTCCCGGTGCCGGCTGTCCCGGTGCCGACTGCCCCGGTGCCGACTGCCCCGGTGCTGCCGTCTGCGCCGCCTCCAGGCGCTCGCGCTGGATTTCGCGCCAGCGCGCGACGTTGCGATTGTGCTCGGGCAGCGTCAGGGCGAAGGCATGCCCGCCTTGCCCGTCGGCGACAAAGTAGAGGGAACGGTCGCGCGCCGGATTGGTCGCCGCCACGATCGACGCGCGGCCCGGATTGCAGATCGGCCCCGGCGGCAGGCCGACGGCATAATACGTATTGTACGGCGAGGTCGACTGCAGGTCGGCGCGGGTGAGCTCGCGATTGAGTGGCCCCTTGCCGCCGGTGAGGCCGTAGATCGTCGTCGGGTCGCTTTCGAGTTTCATCCGCCGCCGCAGCCGGTTGATGAACACCGCGGCCACCTTGGCGCGCTCGGCCGGAAGCGCCGTCTCCTTTTCGACGATCGACGCCAGCACCAGGGCGTCGCGGCGGTTCGCCAGCGGCAGGCCCGGGGCGCGCTTGCGCCAGGCCTCGTCCAGGGTCTTCTCCATGGCCTCCTTCATGCGCAGCAGGAGCCCGTCCCGCGTATCGTCGCGCGAATAGACGTAGGTCTCGGGCAGGAGATCGCCCTCCTTGACGTCCAGCGTGATCTCGCCGGTCAGCGCCTCGGTCTTGCGCACCAGTTCGAGAACCTCCGAGGTCGTCACCCCCTCCGGTATGGTGAGGCGTCGCTGGACCACCTTGCCTGACTGCAGCAGATCGACCAGTGCCCGCATCGTGGTGTGTGCCGGGACCTCGTACTCACCGGCCTTGATCGGCTTGGGAGCGGGATCGATCATTAGCGCGATGCGGAACAGCCGCGTGTGGGAGATGACGCCCTCCTCCTGCAGCACCTTGGCCATGGTCACGGGACCGGCACCGCGCGGGATGACGACATTTTTGGTCTTATCCAGGGGGCCCGGAGCGTTGAGGAGCGTGTTCCCGAGGAACAGCGCGCCACCCATCAACGTCGCGAACATGGCAACGAAGAAGAGAACCCAACGGAAGTAGCTGAGCATCCTCAGCCCCCGGCTATCAAACGGGGCCGAAGATCAAGGAAGCGTTGGTGCCGCCGAAGCCGAACGAGTTGCTGAGCGCATAGCGGACCTTGCGCTGCTTGGCCTGCTTCGGCACCAGGTCGATGTCGCAACCTTCGTCCGGTTCCTCGAGATTGAGCGTCGGCGGCACGACTTGGTCGTTCATCGACTTGATCGCGTAGATCGCCTCAATGGCGCCGGCCGCACCCAGCAGATGGCCGGTGGCCGATTTGGTCGACGACATCGAAAGCTTGGAGACATCCTGACCGAAGGTGCGCTTCACGGCACCGAGTTCGATCGTGTCGGCCATGGTCGACGTGCCATGGGCATTCACATAATCGATCTGGTCGGTGTTGAGCTGGC
>JAUXRT010000478.1 GCA_030681635.1 Reyranella sp. | reverse complement strand
GGCGCTCGGCGGGCCACAGGCCTCGGGCATCCTCGCCGGCCGCCGCGATCTCGTGGCTTCGGCACTCCTGCAGCAGCTCGACATGGATGTGGCGCCCGAGACCTGGGTGCCGCCACGGCTGGTCGATCGCGCCAACCTGCGCGGTGTGCCGCACCACGGCATCGGCCGCGGCTTCAAGGCGGGCAAGGAGGAGATCGTCGGGCTGCTGACGGCGCTCGACCGCTTCGTCAAAGCCGACGATGCCGCCGACAACGCCGCTCTCGAAGCGCGGTTGAAGAAGATTGCCACGGCCCTTGCGGGCCTCGACGTCGCCCTGGTGCCGGCGCGGCAAACCGGCCGCGTGCCGGTACTCGAGATCGCCGTGGCCGATGCGCTGGCCGTGAGCGCGCGTCTGCAGCGCGGCGATCCGCCGGTCCATCTGTCCGAGCGTCATGCCGCGCGCAGCGTGCTGACGCTCGATCCCCAGGTGCTGCTGCCCGAGCACGACGCGCCGCTGGTGGCGGCGCTGCGGGCAGCGGTGCTTACGGCGCCTTAGTCGGCGGCGGTTTGGCCCTCGTCGCGATACGCCCAGCACTGGTCTGGCGGCAAGGTCAGCGCGATCTCGCCGTCGGTGGTGTGGCGGGCAGCGGTGCCCAACTCCAGGACTTCCAGCCGCTGGCCGCCGAACTCGACGTCGTACACGGTCTGCATGCCCTGGTAGCGGCGCTCGATGACGCGGCCGGAGAAGGCGTTGGCCGGGCCGCGTTCGCCCAACCGCACATTCTCGGCGCGCAGCGCCACGCGGGCCTTGTCGCCGGGGCTGAGCTGCTGCGGCGTCCAGGCCTCGATGCGGCCGGCAGCACCTAGGTCGATGGTCGCGTGCTCGCCCTTGCGTTCCAGCACCTTGCCCAGCAGCACGTTCGAGGCGCCGGTGAAGTTCGCCACGAAGGAATCGGCCGGCCGGTTGTAGATCTCGGCCGGCGGCGCCATCTGCAGCAGCTTGCCCTCGCGCATGACGCCGATACGGTCGCCCAGCACCACGGCCTCGGACTGGTCATGGGTGACGTAGAGGCCGGTCATGCCGGTCTGCTTCAGGATGCGGCGCAGCTCGTCGCGCAGCCGCACGCGCAGCTTGGCGTCGAGATTGCTGAGCGGCTCGTCGAGCAGCAGGAGCTGCGGACGATAGACCAGGCTGCGCGCCAGGGCGACGCGCTGCATCTGGCCGCCCGACAGCGACGTCACCGAGCGTTCGGCATAGTCGCCGAGGCCCACCAGCTCCAGCGTGTCGCGCACCTTAGCGGAAATATCACCGCCGCCGTTGCGGCGGTGCTTCAGCGGATAGGCGACGTTCTGGTGGACCGTCATGTGCGGCCACACGGCGTAGGATTGGAACACCATGCCGATGTCGCGTTCGCGGGGGCTGACCAGCACGCCGCGCTCGGGCTCGGACACGACACGGCCGCCGATCGAGATGCGGCCGGCCGTCGGATGTTCCAGTCCCGCCACGCAGCGGAGCGTCGTGGTCTTGCCGCAGCCCGAGGGCCCCAGCAGAACCACGATCTCGCCGGCCGGAACATCGAAGTTCACGCCATCGACGGCGGCCTTGCCCGTCGCGAAGCGCTTGACCAGGTCCTCGATGAGAAGTGCGGAGCTCACTGGCGATAGCCGTAAGTCTTGTTCCACTCCTCGACCCAGGGCGCGCGCAGCTTCTCGAACTGCTCGAAGTTCGGCACCCAGACCTTGACCACCGTGGGATCCCAGCCCTTCGGGAAGGCCGGCGGCTCCTTGAGCGAGGTGATGTTGCCCAGCTTGGCGATCTGGAAGGCCTGGCCTTCCTTGGACAGGCGCCAGTTCATGAACAGCTTGGCGGCGTTGGGGCTCTTCGACGTCTTGGGGATGCCGTCGGCGTAGGGGATGATCGGCACGCCCTCGGGCGCGAAGATCGCCTCGGCCGGCGCACCGTCGACGATCTTCGTGTAGATGATGTTGTAGAGTAGCGGGGCGATCGAGACCTCGCCGCGGACCAGCGCGTCGGAGAGCGGCGCGCCCGACGGATACATGGCAATGCCGAGTGCGGCCTGCTTCTTCCAGTAATCCTCGCCCAGCACCTGGCGCTCGAACATCGTGCGCGTCCAGGTCGTGCCGCCCGACGGGGCGACGACCTGGCCGATCATCTTGTTCTTGTACTCGGGCTTGGTGAGATCCATCCAGGTCTTGGGCGCGTTCTTCACCAGCGAGGTGTTGTAGGCGATCGCCCAGCCCAGCGTGACGCCCGGCCACAGCTTGGGCGAGACCAGCGCGTCGGGCCGGTAGTCGGCGGCGTTGGGTGGCGCGTAATCCTGGAAGAGGTCTTCCAGTTCCTTCATCAGGCCGCGGTCGGAATGGTCGACCACGTCGGCGCCGAGCTTGCCGGCGGCCGCTTCGGTCTTGATGCGGGTGATGAGCTGGCCGCCCGGGGCGCGGACCATCGACACCTTGATCTTGGGGAAGCGCTTGTTGAACTCCTTGATCACCTCTTGCTCCGTCTCGGCGAAGTTGGCGGTGTAGTAGGTGAGCCCGCCTTCCTTTTCGGCGGCCGCAATCAGCTCCTTCGAGCCGAACGTATCTTGCTGGGCCAGCGCCGGCGGGGCGAGGCTGGCGGCTGCGGTACCGGCGATGCCGGCGAGTACCGTTCTACGCTTCATGATGACTTCCTCCTGTTTCTTGATATCAGCCGGCGCGGCCGGCGCCTTCGGCGGCGCCGCGTGAGAGCCAAGTGGTGAATCCAAGCAGGACCACGAGGATCACTGTCTGGACGAGGCTGAAGGCGGCGGTCTTGCCGATGTTGCCACCTTCGTAATAGTCGAGCAGCAGCACGGCCATCACGGTCGTGTCACTGGTGTAGAGGAAGAGCGACGACCCGAGCTCGCGCACGGCGAGCACGAACAGCAGCGTCATCGAGGCGACGATGCCCGGCCGGGCGAGCGGCAGCATGATCGTCCAGATCGTGCCGAGCAGGCCGCGGCCGCAGACCCACGCGGCTTCCTCGAGTTCCTTGTGGATCTGCATGAACGACGTCGATAGCGCCTTGACCGTATCGGGAATAAAGCGCGCGACAAAGGCCAGCGCCAGGATCCAGATGGTGCCATAGAGGCCACCCGGCAGCCCGATCCAAGCCCAGAGATAGGCGACGCCGACGACGAGGCCGGGAATGGCGACCGGGATCGTCGAGAGCAGATCGATCGACTTGCGTCCCGCGACATGGGTCCGGTTAATCGTGTAGCCGATGGCGAAGGCCAGGAGGCCACCGATCACGGCTGTGATGAAGCCCACCTTCATGGTGTTCCAGATCGACATCATCGTCAGCGGGTTGTCGAAGATCGAATTGAAGTGCACCCAGCTGTAGGCCTTCATGTCGAAGACCGCATCGAAGTCCTTGAAGAACAGGAACCTGCGGAAGGCAGCGATCACCAGGGCGATCGTCGGCAGCACGACGACGACGAAGAGATAGACGAGGGCCAGGCTGAAAGTGAACCAGCGCCAGGGCCCGAGGTTGAGGCTGCGCGGGCGGAACGCCTTGCCGGCAACGGTAGCGAAGCTTCTGCCCGACAGCACACGCTGTTGCGCCCAGACCAGAATTGCCGTGACGAACATCAGCAGGATCGCGACGGCCGCAGCGGTGTTGTAGAGAGGCGGACTCCAGGCGGTGAGCTTGAAGATGTAGGTCGTGAGCACGCTGATGTTGGCGGGGGCGCCGAGCGCCGCCGGCACGCCGTAGATGCCCAGCATCACCACGAAGCTCAGCAGCGAGCCCGCCAGGATCGCCGGCGCGATCAGCGGGAACGTCACGGTGAAGATCGTCGTAAAGGCGCTGGCGCCGGACACTTCTGACGCTTCCTCGAGGCTCGGGTCCATGTTCCTGAGCGCCGAGGCCGTGAACATG
Source organism: Reyranella sp. (assembly GCA_030681635.1). GTDB lineage: Bacteria > Pseudomonadota > Alphaproteobacteria > Reyranellales > Reyranellaceae > Reyranella. The sequence goes on along the minus strand of JAUXRT010000478.1, from coordinate 797 downwards.
TAGACGTAGGGAGCATAGTAGAAGCCGAAAACCAGGATCAGGCCTGACATCGAGTAGAAGTCGAAGCGGAAGTCGATACCCATCCATTTGAGTGCGGTATTCAGCAGGCCGGTCTTCGGCGATCCGAGGATGCTCCAGGCGACGCCCGCGACCAGCGGCGGCACGAACAGCGGGATCATGCTGGCGCCGGCGATGAAGCCCTTGAATGGCGTGTTGGTGCGCACGACGATCCACGAGAAGGCGAGGCCGATCACCACCGCCAGGATCGTGCCCCCACCGCATGCCATCAGGGCGTTGAAGAAGGCGAGGCGGACATTCTCGTTGCCCAGCACCGCGATGAAATGAGTCAGAGATGGATTGAACTTGCCGAACCCGTCGATCACCGGATTGGAATCGCTGACGGCGCCGAAGACCAGCATCAGCAGCGGGTAGATCACCAGGAACGTCAATATGAGAAGGAGTGCCGTCACCCATAGCGGTGCAGCAAGGCGGCGCGAGGGGCGCCGCACTTCGGTTACTGCAGGCAATGCTTCAACGCTCGTCGCCGTCAACGCTCAAATTCCTCCCATGCGTCCGCGGCGATGCCCGCGGCTTCTTCATTTGGTGTGTAACCGTAGCCCATCGGGAAATCCGACGCTACGCTTGGTTATGAAACTTCCGACCCACGATCGATATGACTATGTGCCGCTACGCGGTCGCGCCGATTATTCGTGGCCGGGCGGCCGGCGGCTCGCCGTCTATTTTGCTCTCAACCTAGAGCATTTTTCCTTCGGCGAAGGTCTCGGCGCCGAGCTGGC
>JAUXRT010000467.1 GCA_030681635.1 Reyranella sp. | reverse complement strand
AGCGCGAGCTGGGCCACCGCCGGCACGATGCGCCGGCCGCCCGAGGCGCCGATGCAGAACCAGGCCTTGCCGTCCTTGGCGACGACGACGGGGCAGATGTTGCAAAGCGGCTTCTTGCCCGGCGCGATCGAGTTGGGCTTGTTGGGCTCGGGATCGAACCACAGCATGCCGTTGTTCATGGTGATGCCGGTCTTGGGCAGCATGACGTTGGAGCCGAACAGGCTCATCAGCGTCTGCGTCAGCGCCACCATGTTGCCTTCGGAGTCGGCGGCACAGAAATGCGTGGTGCAGGTGTTGGTGGGCTTGTCTCCCAAGGTTTTTAGCCGCTCGTCGTAAGCCTTGTGCATGCCCTCGGCGAAGGCGGTGAAGAAGGCCGCATCCGGCGCCCCCTTGCCCTTGGTCGCCGCGCCGGCCAGTTCGATGGCGCGGCGCAGCGTCGGTCCCGCGGTAAGGCCGCCCGCCACGTTCACCTGGACGCCGTTATGCTCGAACGACAGCGGGTCGAGCACATGCGCCTCGTAGTTCCTGAGATCGTCATAGGAGATCGTCGAGCCGCCGGCCTGCAGGTCGGCCGCGATGTCGCGTGCCAGGCTGCCTTCGTAGAATTCGCGCGGACCGCCCTCGGCCAGCCGGCGCATCGTCTCGCCGAGGTTGCCGAGCTTGAGGTAGCGTTTGGTGTGCGCCCAGTCGATCGACGGCACGCGGCCGTCGTCGCAGAGGTAGGCGGCGCGCGAGGCGGGGAACTTGGTGAGGTGCTGCGCGCCCTGCGCCAGCATCACCTGCATGTACCAGTCGAGCTCCATGCCGCGTTGGGCAAGCTCGACACCGGGGGCGAGCACCTCCTTCCACGCGAGCGTGCCGAAGCGCTCCAGCGCCTTGCCGAGGCCCGCGACCATGCCGGGCACGGCGATCGAGTGGTAGCCGACCTCGTTCCTCTGCTCGAGGATGTCGGGCCAGGCGAAGGGGTTGGCGGGGCCGGGCCCCACGACCTTATAGACAGAGGGATCGAGCTTCTTGGCCGAGACCGGGCCGTAGTCGATCGTCCAGGCGCGGCCTTCCTTGGCGCTCCAGATCGTCATGAAGCCGACGCCGCCGATGCCGCTCATCCACGGTTCGACCGCGCCGATGGCCATGCCGGTGGCGACGGCTGCGTCGATGGCGTTGCCGCCCTTGCGCAGGATCGAGGCGCCGACCTCGGCGGCCCGGCAATTCTGGGCCACGACGACGCCCTTGCCGCGCACCGCCTGTTTGGTGATCTTGACTTGCCGTGTCAGCGACTCGCTCATCAACGTTCCTCACTTTGCCGGCGGCAACTGTAGCGGGGCCTGAATTCGCCACAAACCCCGTTAGACTGCAGGGCGGACGGGGCCCAGGAAGAGCCGCAAGACGAGCCCAGGGAAGAATGCAGGCGTGACGGAACTGAACCAGACCGACCTGCGGACGCTCACGGCGGGCAACAAGCGCGCCTGGGATGGCTTCGTCACCGCAGCCGCACCGCTCATAAATGCCGTCGTGCGGCGCACGCTCCAGGCCTTCCGGCTGGGCGAGGAGGATGTCCTGGATGCCGCCCAGGACGTGTTCGTCCGCCTCTGCGCCCAGGACTTCCGCCTGCTCAAGACCTACGACCCGGCCCGGGCCGGGCTCAGCACCTGGCTGGCCGTTGTCGCGAGGTCGTGCGCTGTGGATCATTCCCGCCGCCGTCGGCGGACAACCCAGCCGCTCGACGAGGTGCCCGAGGCGGCCCTGGGGGTCGAGGACAAGCACGTCGAAAAGCTCAGGATTCCCCCAGGCCTTCTCACCGCGCGTCAGAGCCTGATCCTGAAGTGCCTGTACGACGAGGAGCGGGATGTGGTTGAAATCGCACAGTTGCTGAAAATCGACGCCCAGACCGTCCGCAGCACCCACCACAAGGCCTTGTTGCGCCTGCGGGCCCACTTTGGCGAAGAGCCACCCTGAAGGGGATGAAGCGGGCCTTTCCGACGTAATCTGGAGCAGGAGAAGAGGATGAACACCGAGCGCACCCCCCGGACCGACAAGGAGCTGTGGCGAAGCCTCGCCCCGGATCGGGACGTCGTGCCTCAGCCCATCTCCGACCTCGATTTTGCCGCTTGGCTGGAGGGCCGGCTGCCGGAAGCCGCGGCGGCCCGGATCGAGGCCGCGGTCGCTGCCGATCCCGAGAGGCGCCACGCCGCCCTCGATCTGGCCGATGTGCTGGGCAAGCCCTTGCCGGCAGCCCCAGCCCGCTTGGCCGTGCGGGCGCAGGCGCTGGTCGGCTTCGAGGTCGCGCATCAGGTCGCACGGGAGGGATTCCTCGACCGGCTGTTCTTCTCCGGTACGCGCCATGCCCTGTCGCGGGCGGCGATGGCTGCCATGGCGATCGTGATCGCCGGCGCCGGCTTCGTCGTGGGCGGCGGGCTGGGCGAATCGTTTGCCCAGCAGAGGTCCGGTGCGGACGTCACACAGGCGTCGTCGCCCGAGACGGCGGGCGAATTGACCGACTTCTCGGACGGGATCTGACGTGTCGCCGCGCCTGATCCAGCTCCTGCTCGGCTTGTCGCTGCTGCTCAACTGCTTCGTCCTCGCGGGCTTCGTCTACCGGAGCTGGATCGCGCCGCCGACCCTCGAGGTCCGCCAACCAGGCGCGCCACCACCTTCAGGCGCCCGCCCGAGCCCGATTGACGCGCTGGTCCACGACCTCGGCGTCGACAGCAGCCAGCGCGAGGCGTTGCGCGGCGTGTTGGACGGCTACGCCGTGAAGCGCCGCGAGCGGTTGCGCGAGATCCAGAAAGTGCGCGAACAGACTGCCGCCGAACTGAAGAAGCCGCAGATCGACCTGGCGCGGCTCGACGGGCTGGTCGACCAGATCGCGCAGCTGCGCGCCGACGTGCAGAAGGAAAACCTGCGCACGGCGGTCCAGTTGGAACCGGTTCTGCGCGCCGACCAGCGCGAGCGTTGGCGGGTGCTGATCGTCGAGCGCTTCGCCGGCGCACCAGCGCCGCGCCCCGCCGCGCCGCGTCCTCCGCAGTAGGAGCATCGCCATGAGCCTGCGTCTCGATCGGCGTGGCTTCGTAACGGGTGCGGCGGCACTGTCTGCCGGCCTGTGGCCGACACTGCCGGTGCGGGCAGCCCAGGCGATGGGCTTCGACGAGGCGAGGCTTCTGCTGTCGCGGACGGGCTTCGGCGCCACACCGGCCGAAATCCGCGCCCTCGAAGCGCAGGACTATGCAGCCGCCGTCGATCATCTCCTGGGCAAGGTACGGCTGCAGGCCATCACGCCGGCGCCGGCCTGGTTGGACCAGGGACCGGCCGAGGTCCGGCGTCAGCAGCAGGCGGCCGAGGCCGAGCGCAAGCCCGGCGTCGACGGCAAGCCGCTGCAGATCGCGCGGCCGGTGCAGGAGCAGGGCCGCGAGTTGCGCAACTGGTGGGTGGAAGAGATGCTGGTCACCGACCAGCCGCTGGTCGAGCGAATGGTGATGTTCTGGCACGGCCATTTCACCTCTTCCATGCTGAAGGTGCGCTATGCGCCGGCGCTGTTTAGGCAAAACGCGCTGTTCCGCCGCGA
>JAUXRT010000462.1 GCA_030681635.1 Reyranella sp. | reverse complement strand
CGACAGGAACGAGGGTTGAGGCCGGCCGAGCGTGAAGGTGACCTCGGTGTCGGAGCCAACAGTGACTTCCTTCAGGTTGCTGGACCAAACCTTGCGCGGATTCTTGCGGATGAGGTCGGACTTCTCGTCGCCCTTGCCGGTCAGCGCGTCCCACGTGCACTTCACGTCCTTGGCGGAGAACGGCTTGCCATCGTGCCATTTCACGCCCGAGCGCAGCTTGAAGGTGAGCTTGGTCTGTTCCGGGTTCCACGACCAGCTTTCCGCCAGGTCGGGCACGATCTTGTCGGGGCTGTTGACCTTCTCCTTGGGATCGAAGAACACGAGATTGTTGAACACGCTCATGAACGGCTGATTCACGGAGATCGTCGCCTCCTCGTGGATCGAGGCGCTGGGCGGGTTGTCGCGATGGGAAATGCGGAGCGTGCCGCCCTGCTTCTGAGCGAAGGCCGGCGACGAAGCGGCGACGAACGCAGCCAAGCTGCCGGCAATGAATGCCAAGCGAGTATGCATAGAAAGTCCTCCCAGACTCACGCAATCGTGGGCGTGTTGTTGTTCCCCGTTGCCGCGAAGCTAGCACATCGTATGAAGTGGCCAAGCGCTAAAGCGTCGCTCTAGCTCGCCCGCTCTAACTTGGTGGGCCCTTGAGTTCGATCTGATTGCCTTCCGGGTCGTGGAAATAGACCGACGGCCCGTTGCCTTCCGCGCCGTAGCGCTCGACCGTTTCGCCGACCGATATGTCGAACGGCGCGAGCTTCCTGACGATGGCGTCACGATCGAACGGCTCCACCCTGAAGCAGAGATGATCCATGTTCGGCGCGCCCGCGCTCCGCTCGGCCGCGATCAGGTCGAGCAACGACGCACCGGCGCGCATCTGCACCAGAGCGAGCTTCTCGAGGCGGCGTTCGACCTTGAAGCCCAGCGCCTGCTCGTAGAACTGCACCATCGCCGCGAGATCGCTCACGCGGAGCACGACATGGTCGATTCGTTCGACACGGAAAGTCATGGCGACTAGCTTACCTCATTCAGAAAGGCGAAAGCCACGGGAGGAAACATGGCCATCGCGATCAATGCTGCCAAGGCGCGGCTGAGGAAGAACGAACTTTCCATCGGGATCGGTGTTCGTCTCGTCCGCAACGTCGACATCGTCAAGGTCATGAAGGCGGCGGGTTTCGACTGGCTGTTCATCGATCTCGAACATGGATCGATGTCGATCGAGACGGCCTGCGAGATTTCAGTCGCCGCCCAGGATTCCGGAATCGCCCCGATCGTGCGCGTGCCCTATGGCGAGCTTGCCATGGCAACGCGCGTCCTCGACGGCGGCGCCTTGGGCATCGTGATCCCGCACGTCGACACCGCCGAGGAAGCCAAGGAGATCGCCGACCGGCTGCGCTATCCGCCGCACGGCCATCGCTCGGTGGGCGGCGGCCAGGCGCAGTTCGACTACGCACCCATGCCGCTCGGTGAGATGACGAAGCAGAGTGACGACAACACGCTGATCACGGTGATGATCGAGACGCCGAAGGCAGTCGAGAACGCCGACGCGATCGCGGCCGTCCCCGGCATCGACTGCCTGCTCGTGGGTTCCAGCGACCTGTCGATGGAGATGGGCATCCCGGGCGACACCGGCAATCCCAAGGTCCAGGCCGCCGTCGACAAGGTCATTGCCGCCTGCAAGAAGCACGGCAAGTGGCCGGGCATGGGCGGCGCCTACACGGAAGAGCTGCTGAAGATCTACACCGACAAGGGCATGAAGTTCCTGCTGGCCGGCAACGACCTGCCGATGCTCACCGGTGCTGCCCGCACGCACCAGGCCAAGGTGCGCGCGTTCCAGAAGTGACTTTGTCATCCCGAGCGAAGCGAGGGATCTTTGTCTTTTCTGAACCGTGCGGGCTCTCGCGCCTCAGAAGGCGCTGCCGCCCGCCGGCGCGTGCGAACGCGCCTTAGCGCTTCCCTTCGATCTCGATCTCGATCAGGTGCGGCTTGCCGGTCTTGAAGGCAGCCGCCACCGCTTCCTTGATGTCGTCGGCCTTCGACACATAGGTGCCGGCCACGCCCATGCCCTTGGCCATGTCGACGAAGCCCATGGTCGGGCTGCCGAGATCCATGTGCATGTACGGCTTGTTCGACTTCACGTCGAAGCGCGCGCGATAGGCGTCGATATTGTGCTTCAGCACACGGTACTCGCGGTTGGCCAGGATCACGAACACGATCGCGAGATCATGGTGCGCCGCGGTCCAGAGTGCCTGGATCGAATACATCGACGAGCCGTCGCCCGAGAGGCAGAGCACCGGCCGCTCCGGCTGGGCCACTGCCACGCCAATGGCGCCCGCCAGCCCCTGCCCGATGCCGCCGCCGCGGCCGCTGTAATAATCGCCAGGCCCCGCGAAGGTGAAGGTCTTGAAGAGGTCGAGGTTGGCCGTGATCGTCTCGTCGGCCACGATCGCGTCCTGGGGCGTGCCGGCGCGGATCTCGGCCATGGCACGCGCCATGGAAGTCGGCGTGCGCGCCCAGGCCTTCTCGACACGGGCCTTTTGCGCCGCAGCCTCGGTCTCCTTCAGGGCCTGAAGCGCAGCGTTGCGCTTGCCCGCGGCCTCGGTGAAGTCTTCGCCCGCCACCGTCGCCACCGCCACATCGAGCGCCGCCAGCCCGGCGCCGACATCGGCCACCACACCGGCATCGAGCGCAAAATTGTAGGCCAGCCGCGACGGCGCGGCCTCGATCTGCAGCACCTTGCAGCCGGCCGGGAACGGCGAGCCGGGTGCATACCACACCTCCTCGAAGAACGGCCCGCCTACCATCAGCACGAGATCGTTGTCGGCCAACTGCTTGGCAATGCCCGGCGCGTCGAAGGCGAGCGTGCCGCGCGCCGCGGGGTGATCGGTCGGAAACGAGTTCTGGCCGCGCAGCCCCTCGAACCACACCGAGGCACCGAGCTTCTCGACCAGAGTCACCAGGGTCTTGTCGGCGCCGGCCCGGGCGATGTCGTCGCCCGCCACGATGGCCGGGTTCCCGGCCGCCAGCAGGAGCCTGGTCATGGCGGCGATGCCGGCCGGATCGGGCCGGGTCGCGGCGAAGGAATGGCCGGGCTTGCCGGCGGGGATGGAGGTCTCCTGCTCCATGACGTTGATCGGCAGCGCCACGAACACCGGGCCGGCCGGCGCCTCGTTGGCGATCTTGAAGGCGCGCTGCAGGATCGGGCCCAGCTCGTCGGCCGTCTGGACCTGCACGCTCCACTTGGTGACGGGCGCCGCGATGGCCACGAGATCGCCGCCGAGCACGGGATCGCGCAGCCGCATGCGCGTGTCCTGCTGCCCCGCCGTCACCACCATCGGCGAATTGTTCTTGAGGGCGCCGTAGATCATGCCGATGGCATTGCCGAGGCCCGGCGCCACATGGAGGTTCACGAAGGCCGTCTTGCCGCTCGCCTGGGCATAGAAGTTCGCCGCCCCCGTGGCGACGCCCTCGTGCAGGTGGACGATGTATTTGAGCTGCGGATAGTCGAGCAGCGCGTCGAGCAGCGGGCTCTCGGTGGTGCCGGGATTGCCGAAGATGCGGTCGACGCCGTGATTGATCAGCGTCTCGAAGAACACTTGGCGGCCGCGCATGGCATTTTCTCCCTGGGCATTTCTCGGCGGAGTAGGCCCTGCTATTGAAAGGGCCTGAAAGTGAGAAGCACGGCATGGTTGGTGTTGTCGAGGGTGATGCGGGCTTGGCCGCGCTGCGGAAGATCGCTTCCCACGATCTCGCCCGGCTGAACTACCCGGCCGCCAACTGGGTGCCCGAGCGTGCCGGCCCCGACGGCAAGCGGGTGCTCGACGTGCTGGTGGTGGGCGCCGGCATGTGCGGCCAGACCGTGGGCTATGGCCTTCTGCGCGAAGGCATCGCCAACATCCGCGTCATCGAACGCGAGACGCATGGCCGCGAGGGCCCGTGGAACACCACGGCGCGCATGCCGATCCTGCGCTCGCCCAAGCACCTGACCGGCCCCGACCTCGGCGTCCCCTCCCTCACCTTCCGCGCCTGGTACGAGGCGCAGCACGGCGCCGAGGGCTGGGCCGCGCTCTACAAGATCCCCCGGCTCGACTGGCTCAGCTACCTGCTCTGGGTGCGCGACGTCGTTGGCCTGAAAGTCGAGAACGGCGTCAGCTTGCTCAAGGTCGAGCCGGCCGGCGACCTGCTCTGCGCCACGCTGTCGACCGGCGAAACCGTCCATGCCCGCAAGGTCGTGATGGCGAATGGTCGCGACGGCTCGGGCGGCTTCCGCTGGCCGGCACTGCCGTCGTTCGATCCCGAGGACCCCAAGCGCAAGGGACTTGTGTTCCATACGCTGGAGGACATCGACTTCGGCAAGCTCGTGGGCAAGCGGCTGGGCATCCTGGGCGTGCTGGCCACCGCGATCGACAATGCCTGCACCGCGCTGGAAGCCGGCGCGCGCGAGGCGATCTGCTATGCCCGCCGGCCCCACCTGCCGCAGGTCAACAAGTCCAAGGGCGTATCGTTCCCCGGCTTCCAGCGCGGCCAGGGCATGCTCGACGACGATTGGCGCTGGCGCATCTACACCTACATGCTGGCCGCGGGCTCGCCGCCGCCGCACGAGTCGGTGCTGCGCGCCCAGAAGCAGCCAGGCTTTTCCTTCCGCTTCGCCGAACCGTGGCTCGACATGGTCGTCGAGACGGACGGCGTCACGGTGAAGACGGCCAAGGGCACGGAGCGCTTCGACGCGGTGCTGATCGGCACCGGCTTCGACATCGACATGTCGCGGGTCAAGGAACTCGCGGCCTTCACGGCCAACATAAAACTATGGGCCGACGTGCGCAGCGCCCGCGAGGTGAAGGCCAACGCCGAGGCGGCGCGCTATCCCTATCTAGGCCGCGGTTTCGAGCTGGAAGAGACGACTGCCGGCAAGACGCCGCGCCTAAATGATATCCATCTGTTCAACTGGGGCAGCATCCTGAGCCAGGGCGCGCTGGCGGGCGACATTCCCGGCCTCTATGTCGGCGCCACGCGGCTGGTGCAGGCCCTGTCGCATGCCCTCTTCACGGCCGACATCGAACGCCATGTGCAGAACATGCAGGCGGTCGAGGACCCGGAACTCGGCCCCACCGATTACTTCGTGCCGCGCGACAAGCGCGCCGGCACGCTCTAGGGAGACAGACATGCTGGCCGATTACGTCGTCGTGGGCGCCGGCTCCGCCGGATGCACCGTGGCCGCCCGCCTCTCCGAAACGGGCGCGTCGGTCGTGCTGCTCGAAGCCGGCCCTTCCGACTGGCATCCGATGATCCACATTCCGGCCGGCATGCGCTCGCTGATCCGCAATCCGCTGGTCAACTGGAATTTTACCACCGAACCCGAGAAGGGCACCGGTGATCGCCGCATGGAATGGCCGCGCGGGCGCACCTTGGGCGGCTCGAGCTCGATCAACGGCATGCTCTACGTGCGCGGTGCGCCAGCCGACTTCGACGGCTGGGCCCAGATGGGCTGCCGCGGCTGGAGCTACGACGACGTGCTGCCCTATTTCATGAAGTCCGAGGACTATATCCAAGGCGGCGATCCCACCGTGCGCGGCCAGGGCGGGCCGCTGAAGGTCGAGGACTACCGCACGATCCTGCCGCTCACCCATCGCTTCGTCGAAGCCGCCCAGCAGGCGGGCTTCCCCTTCAATCCCGACCTCAACGGCAAGACACGCGCCGGCGTCGGCTATTCGCAGATGACGCGGCGCGGCCGCTTCCGCGGCTCCACGGCGCAGACCTACCTGCGCGAAGCAAGAAGCCGTCCCAACCTCACGGTCGAGACCAACGCCCAGGCCGGCAAGCTGCTGTTCGAGGGCAAGCGCTGCGTCGGCGCCACCTTCCAGCGCAATGGCCAGCTCCACGAGGTCCGCGCCAACCGCGAGGTGATCGTGAGCGGCGGCGCCATCAACTCGCCGCATCTGCTGCAGATCTCCGGCATCGGCCCCGCCCAGCACCTGCAGTCGCTCGGCATCCCGGTCACGCACGACCTGCCGGGGGTCGGCGCCAACCTGATCGACCATTACGTCATCCGCGTCGTCCACCGCGTGCACGGCGTCGAGACCGTAAACGAGGTCGCCCGCTTCCCCAGGGTGCTGCCGGAGATCCTGCGCTTCTTCTTCACCGGCAAGGGCGCGCTCACCTTCGGCGTCACCACCTCGCAGGTCTTCGCCGACAGCCGCGAGGGCCTGGCCTCGCCCGACCTGCAGCTCCTGTTCACGCCGGGCAGCACCCATCCGCTGAAATTCGGTGAACTGGACGAGCAGCCCGGCATGAGCTGCGTCGTCTGCGTCGTGAAGCCCGACAGCCTCGGCACGATCATGGCGACCTCCGCCGATCCCTTCGCGCGGCCGGCGATCAAACCCAACTACCTCACCACACACACCGACGAGCTCGCCCTGCTGAGCGGCGTGCGCCAGGTGCGAAAGGTCTTCGCCGCCCCGGCGCTGGCCCAGCACAGCTCGGGCGAGATCCAGCCCGGCCCCGCTGTCACCAGCGACGCCGACCTGCTGGCCTATGCCCGCCGCGCCGGCAACACGCTCTATCACCCGGTCGGCACCTGCCGCATGGGCGAGGACCCGCGTGCCGTGGTCGACTCCCGGCTCCGCGTGCACGGCATCGAGGGCCTGCGCGTCATGGACGCCTCGGTGATGCCGACGCTCACCACCGGCAACACCAACGCCCCCACCATCATGATCGCCGAGAAGGGCGCCGCCATGATCCGCGAGGATGCGGCGGCCTGAGGCGCGAATCGGACCGATTCTTGGCACAGCTCCTTGTGCCACGCGTTGTCTGGTTGGCTGTGCCATAAAGCGCATCCAAGCCCTTGATCGGTCAGCGCAATCGCCCCCTGATCGGCTGTGCCACGGCGCCCGGCCCGTTTGCGTTATCAGTGTCTGAAAAAAGTGGTGCTTTCCGAGCCCTGCGCGCAAAGAAAAACGCCCGAAACGGAGACCGTTCGGACGTTGCCAGCAGTGCCTGCATGAAGACCCCGACTGTATCTGAAAATTAGCATAAAACCTGCTAAACTTGCAAATCTGAAAACATCCATGGAAAAGATCGACTTCAAGAAATCCTTCCCGGACCTCTACAAGCCGCCGGCCGGCCGGTTCGTATCCGTCGACGTGCCCGCGATGCAGTTCGTGAAGGTCGACGGCAAGGGCGATCCCAACACGGCGCCGGCCTACAGGCAGGCCATCGAGTGGCTCTATTCCGTGAGCTACGCGATGAAGTTCGCGGCCAAGGCTTCCCGGGGCAAGGACTATGTGGTGCCGCCGCTCGAAGGCCTGTGGTGGGCCGACGATCCCGCGGATTTCGTCGCGCGCCGCAAGGAGCGCTGGCACTGGACCATGATGATCATGGCGCCCGGCTTCATCGACCAGGCACTGTTCGACGCGGCCGTCGGGAAATCCGGAAAAAAGCTCGGGGCGGCGCCTGAAAGCTTGCGGATCGAGAGGCTGGAGGAAGGAACCGCGCTACAGATCCTGCATATCGGCAGCTATGACGACGAAGGACCGATCCTCGCACGGCTTCACGACGAGGAGATGCCTTCGCGGGGCCTGACCTTCGCCGGCCCCCACCACGAAATCTATCTGAGCGACCCCCGCAAGACCGCGCCCGCCAAACTAAGGACCATCCTGCGTCAGCCGGTCAGAAGCGCGCCCAAGGCCTGAGGCGGCCTACTTGCGAGCCGTTCGGCGCAGTCATTCCCGGGCCGCATCGCCTATCGTTTTTCCATCGGCAGCCTTGAGCCACGCCATGAAGGGCCGATCGAACTTGAAGGCCTCGCCGCATTCGGCCTTGAAGAAGCGCCGGACGTTCTGGTTATTCCGGTCGTCCGCCGTGATCGGCATTTTGCGGGTGATCTTTCCGCCATGCCAGCCGAATGCAGACATCACTCGCCGCCGTCTATTCGATCTTCACGCCCACGGCCTTCACCACCTCGGCCCACTTGGCGCGGTCGCGCTTCACCGTCGCCTTGAACTGGTCGAGCGTCTCGTAGCGCGGCGTGTTGCCGAGATCGGCCAGCTTCTTCTGGGTCTCGGGATCGCCGAGCGCGGTCTTGAGGGCGAGGTTCATTTTCTGCGCCACGGCGGGCTCGACGCCCTTGGGCCCGAAGATGGCGAACCACGTGTAGCTCTCGTAGCCGGGCACGCCCGCCTCGTCGATGGTCGGCACGTCGGGAATGGCGGCCACGCGCTTCTTGGTGGTGACGCCCAGCAGCCGCACCTTGCCCGCCTTGGCATGCTGCAGCACCGTCTGCACCTGGTTGAAGATGCAGCAGACGTCGCCCTTCAGCACCGCCTGGATGGCGTCGGGCCCGCCCTTGTAGGGCACATGCACCATGTCGAGGCCGGCCTTGTGGTTGAACTCGGCGAAGGCGAGATGCGTGCCCGTGCCGTTGCCGGTCGAGGCGTAGTTGTACTTGCCGGGCGCCGCCTTCACCTTGGCGATGAAGTCCTTGATGGAGGTCGCGTCGATCACCGCGGGGTTGATCGTCAGCACATTGGAGACGTCGACCAGGGTCGAGATCGGCGTGAAGTCCGCCTCGACGTCGAAGCTGAGCTTCGGGTACAGCGCCGCGTTGACGCCGTGGGTCGCGGCCGTGCCCAGCAGGAAGGTGTAGCCGTCGGGCTTCGCATGGGCGACCGCCTCCGAGGCGACGTTGCCGCCGGCGCCGGGCTTGTAGTCGATCACCAGCCGCTGGCCGAGCGACTTCTCGAGCGAGGGCTGCAGCATGCGGGCGATCACGTCGACGCCCGAGCCGGCCGGAAAGCCCATCAGGATGGTGATCGGCTTGTTAGGCCACTCCTGCGCCTGAACCGAAACCGCAGAGAGGAAAAGCGCGAACGCGCCCAGCAGAAGTCTCAGCATGCGTATCTCCTAATGCCCCATGATTTGGATACTATGCTGCGGCAACGCAGAGGGAAACGCCATGGGCTACATGACCGACGAGCGCCGCATGATCCAGGAAACGGCGCGCGCCTTCGCCCTGAAGGAAGTGCTGCCGGTCGCGAACAGACTTGATCCCGAAAAGGGCGATATCCCGCAAGAACTGATCAAGAAACTGGCCGACATGGGCTATTTCGGCATCGTCATCCCCGAGGAACATGGCGGGATGGGGCTGGGCGTCTTCGAATATTGCCTGATCACCGAGGAACTGGCCCGCGCCTGGATGAGCGTGGCCTCCATCATCGCCCGCGGCAACGGCCTCTCCGCCGGCCGCGGCATGACCGACGCCCAGCGCAAGGTGTTCCTGCCGCGCGCCGCGCGCGGTGAATTTTTGGGCGCTGCGGCCATGTCCGAACCCAATGTCGGCTCCGACCTCGGCAGCATTTCCTGCCGCGCCAGGAAAGACGGCGACGACTGGGTGATCAACGGCAACAAATACTGGTGCACCTTCGCCGATGGCGCCGACTACATCATGCTGGTGGCGCGCACGTCTGATTCGCCCGACCCCAAGCGCAAGCACGTCGGCCTCTCCTCGTTCCTGATCGAGAAGCCCAGGGGCGAGTTGCCCAAGGGCGTGAAAGGCGCGCCCATTCCCAAGATCGGCTACTTCGGCTGGAAGACCTGGGAACTGGCCTTCGACGACTGCCGCCTGCCCGCCTCGGCGCTGATCGGCGAGGAGGGCCGCGCCTTCTATTACATTTCCGCCGGTCTCGAACGTGCCCGCGCCCACACCGCGGCCCGCGCCATCGGCCTGGCGCGCGGCGCGCTGGAGGATGCCACCGCCTATGCCCAGGAGCG
>JAUXRT010000461.1 GCA_030681635.1 Reyranella sp. | reverse complement strand
GGACGGCAAGATCGACATCGATTCGCTGATCACCCACACCATGCCGGTCGAGAAGATCAACGACGCCTTCGACCTGATGCACAAGGGCGAGTCGATCCGCAGCGTCGTCACCTTCTAGGAGCAAGCGCCATGACGGTTCGTAAGATCGGTGGCGCCACCATCGAGAAAGTCGAGGAGCTCTGTGCCGCGGGTTTTAGGCCCAACCGGATGTTTCCCCGCTTCGACCAGCAGGCCTTCGATGCCCAGAAAGGCTGGATGGTGCCCGACCATGTCGAGGCCGGCTCCGACCGCCTGGTCGGCTCGGTCCACACCTGGGTGGTGAAGACGGGCAAGCACACCATCCTGATCGACACCTGCCTCGGCAACGACAAGCAGCGTCACAACGCGGCCTGGAACAAGCTCGACACGCCATTCCTCAACCGCCTCCGTGCCTGCGGCTGCCCGCCCGAGTCGGTCGACTTCGTGATGTGCACGCATCTGCATGTCGACCATGTCGGATGGAACACGCAGCTCGTCGATGGCCGCTGGGTGCCGACCTTTCCCAACGCCCGCTATCTCTTCGCCAAGCGCGAGTACGCGCACTGGGAGAACGAGCGCAAGAGCAAGGAAGGCGTCAACGATGGTTCGTTCGACGATTCGGTGCTGCCGATCGTCGAGGCCGGCAAGGCCGTCATGATCGAGAGCGACCACCAGCCCGATCCGCTGCTCACCATAAAAGACTATCCTGGCCACACACCGGGCTCGATCGCCATCAACCTGAAAGATGACGGGAGGCAGGCCTGCTTCTCGGGCGACATCATGCACCACCCGATCCAGGTCTATCACCCTGATTGGTCGAGCCAGTTCTGCTGGGACCAGGAGATGTCGGCGCGGTCCCGGCGGAAGTTGCTGGAGGATTGCGTCGAGAGCAACGCCCTGCTCTGCCCCGCCCACTTCCCCGGCGCCAATGCCGGCTTCATCAAGCCGCAGGGCGACAGCTTCCGCATCGACTGGGACAGGTCATGAAGCTCGAAACGCTTCTGGACGGCCTCTCCTTCGGCGAGGGGCCGCGCTGGCGGGACGGCAAGCTGTGGTTCTCCGACTTCTACGTCCACCAGGTCAGGACCGTCGACGAGAGCGGCAAGTCAGAGACGATCGTCGAAGTGCCGAAGCAGCCCTCCGGGCTGGGCTGGCGGCCCGACGGCACGCTCCTGATCGTGAGCATGCTCGATCGCCGCCTGATGCGCTTTGCCGGCGGCAAGCTCTCGGTCGAGGCCGAACTGGGCGCGCTGGCGACCGGCCACTGCAACGACATGATCGTGGACGGCAAGGGCCGCGCCTATGTCGGCAACTTCGGCTTCGATCGGCATGGCGGCGAGGCCCAGCGCACGACCTGCCTGATCCGCGTCGATCCCGACGGCTCGGTGCACAAGGCAGCCGATGATCTCCTGTTCCCCAACGGCACGGTGATCACGCCCGACGGCAAGACCATGATCGTGGGCGAGACCTTCGCCCATCGCCTCACGGCATTCGATGTCGCCGCCGACGGCACGCTGTCCAACCGCCGCATCTGGGCCACCATCGAGGGCTGCTTTCCCGACGGCATCTGCCTCGACGCCGAAGGCGCCATCTGGGTCAGCGATCCATTTGGACGCCGTGTGTTGCGCGTGCTCGAAGGCGGCAGGATCACGCATAGTCTCGACCTGGCGCCGCGCGGCGCCTACGCCTGCATGCTGGGCGGTGGCGACCGGCGTACCCTGTTCGTCGTCACCAATTCGAAAAGCGGGCCGACCACGGCCAAGACACTCGACGGCCGCATCGAGACCATGCGGGTCGACGTGCCCGGCGCCGGCCTGCCATGAGGGCAGCGTCCCTGAGGAGAATGCGATGAAAGGTCCCGAGGACGACGCTGGCCTGGCCGGCAAGGTTGCGATCCTGAGCGGCGGTGGTGCTGTGGGCGATGGCATAGGCAACGGCCGGGCGGCGGCGATCCTGCTGGCGCGGGCCGGCACCAAAGTGCTGGTAGCTGACCTCGATCTGAAGCTCGCCGAGCGCACGGCCGAGATGATCAAGGCCGAGGGCGGCACGGCGGCGGCGCATGCCGGCGACGTCACCCAGGAGGCCGAATGCAAGCGGCTGGTCGATGCCGCGGTCGACCGCTGGGGCCGGCTGGACTTCCTCGACAACAATGTCGGCATCGGCAGCCGCGCTAGCGTGGTCGACGAGAAGCCCGAGGAATACCGGCGCGTGATGCAGGTCAACGTCGAGACGATGTTCCTGCTCTCCAAGCATGCGATCCCGGCCATGATCAAGACGGCCAAGGGCGGCGCGATCGTCAACATCTCGTCGATCTCGGCGCTCCGGCCGCGCGGCCTCACGACCTACACCGTCTCCAAGGCGGCGGTGATCGGACTCACCCAGGCGATGGCGGTCGATCACGGCAAGGACCATATAAGGGTCAACTGTATCTGCCCCGGCCCGATGTACACGCCGATGGTCAATCGCGGCAACGGCATGAGCGAAGCCAACCGCGCCCAGCGCGCCAAGGCCTCGGTCCTCAAGATCGAGGGCACCGGCTGGGACATCGGCCATGCCGTGCGCTTCCTGATGAGCAACCACGCGCGCTATATCACAGGTCAGGTGCTGGTGGTCGATGGCGGCGTCACGCTGCAGGGCCCGGAACGCGATTCACAGGATCACTGAGGAAACAAGCAAGATGGCCCGCCTGCCCTATCTCGATGCCGAGCAGCTTCCGCCCGAACACAAGGAGCTGCTCAAGCGGCCCATCAACCTCACGCGGCTGCTGGTCAATTCGCCCGGCATGGCGCGTGCCTTCCATGGCGTCGGCGGCTACATCCGCAACAAGAGCACGCTCGACCCACGCCTGCGCGAACTCGCCATCCTGCAAGTCGGCTGGATGGAAAAGTCGGAATACGAATTCACCCACC
>JAUXRT010000455.1 GCA_030681635.1 Reyranella sp. | reverse complement strand
GGTGGTAGAGAGCGCCGCGGCAGCAATGGCCATGACGACTGGGTAGCGCATTTGTCCTCTCCTCTAATTAGGCAACACAGTCTATCGCCGGTCACAGGAGTAACTGATAGTCAGCCCGCCCATAAAGTCCTGCTTGATTTTACTCCGAGGACTCCCTCGTGACCGCATATGTCCATGCTGTAACAGATTTTGTCGTCCAGCACCCGAATTGGGCCAGCCTGCTGGTGTTCCTGACGGCTGCGGCGGAGGCGATCGCGGTCATCGGCGCGATTGTACCGGGCACGGCGATCCTGATCGGCGTCGGAGCCGTTGTCGGCCTCGGTCATCTGCCGCTTTGGCCGATCCTCGTCTGGGCCACGCTGGGCGCCATCGTCGGCGACGGCGTGTCGTACTGGCTCGGCCATCGTTATCGCCACCATATCGTCCGGATCTGGCCGTTCTCGCGTCGCCCACAGCTGCTCTCGCAAGGCGAAGCGTTCGTTCGGCGGCACGGCGGCAAGAGCGTCGTCATCGGACGTTTCCTGCCAGTGATGCGGGCGGTGGTACCGCTCGTCGCCGGAGTTCTCGGCATGAGCCCCGTGCGATTCTACGTGGCGAATATCTTGTCTGCCGTCGCCTGGGCGCCACTGCATATCCTGCCGGGTGTGGCGATTGGCGCATTGCTCGTGGTGGTCGGTGGGATCAGCGGCCGCCTCCTGGCCGTGCTCGTCGGCGTAATCATTCTTGCGATCGCCGGCGTTTGGCTATTGCAGCTCGCAGTCGTCCGCGCCTTGCCTCTGCTCGCGCGCGCTCACGTCGCAGCCGTTTCCTGGGCGCGGGGGCGGACCGGTGTTGCACCTCGCCTGGTCATGAGCGCCTTCGACCCTGACGATCCGAGCGCCAGCACCGTTCTGCTGCTTGGTCTCGTGCTTCTCGCCTGCGGTATTGGATTCGTCGGCATCGTGCAGGATGTCGTTGCGCGGGATCCGCTCGTGCAAGCCGATGCCGCGATCAGTCATCTGCTTCAAAGTATGCGCACGTCCTGGTCCGACCGCGTGATGATCGTGCTTACGATGCTCGGCGATACTGTCGTTAGTGCATCGGTCGCATTCGTAACGATCGGCTGGTTGGCATGGCGGCGTGCATGGCGACTGGCGGCGGGCTTTGGCGTCGCACTCGGGCTCGCTGCTGCGTTCGTGATGGCACTCAAGGCGGTACTGCATGTGCCGCGCCCGATTCTGTTCTCTGTGGGAGCAGATGCGTTCAGTTTTCCAAGCGGCCATGCCACCATGGCCGCGACGCTCTACGGCATGCTGGCCTGGCTCATCTCGGCCTCGCTGTCCGGACGCTGGCGCCTCGCTCCGCTGGCCGTGGGGGGCGCCTTGGTTGGAATGATCGCCGCCTCCCGCATCTACCTCGCGGCCCATTGGCCGTCGGATGTCGGCGCGGGGGTCTTGTTCGGCTTCGGTCTCGCGGCCATCTTTGGGCTCGTCTTTCGCCGGGCTGCGTCGCCGAACCTGCAGCCCGCCGGCCTGGCATCGGTCACTGTCGCCACACTCCTGATCGCCGGCACGTGGCATTCATTCAGCGCTTTCGACGCGGGCTTGACGACATATGCCCGCCGAGATGACGTGGCGGCGACGATGTCACGCCAAGCTTGGCTTGGCGGTGATTGGCAGCGTCTGCCGCGACGCCGGATCGATCTCGACGGTGAGACCGAGGAGCCATTCGTGCTGCAGTGGGCCGGCTCGGCCGAACAGCTGCGCAAACGGCTGATCGCCGCTGGTTGGACATCCCCCATCGATTGGTCGCTCCAAAGCGCGGCGGGCTTCGCAAGAAGCTCAACGGTTGTGACCGCATTACCGGCTTGGCCGCTTTTGCACGACGGACGCCCACCCTCGTTGACCCTCGTCATGCCGGGGGCGACCGCGGATGGCCGGGCGGTCCTGCGCGCATGGCCTTCGGGCTTTACGATCGGATCGGAGCAAGGGCGGCGCCCCATTCTTATTGGCTCTGTCATCCGCGAACAAGTCACCCGTCGTTGGAGTATGGTATCGCTACCGCAGGAGGATGGCTCTGTGAGCGCTGACCAAGAAAAGGGCTTGAGCAGCGCACTCTCTGCGACCGCCCGGCTCGTCCGCATTTCCGGCACATCTACAGCGGAAACGAGGCCCTGCCTCCTGCTGGCCTTTCCTTGATAGTCGGGATTTGCATTGTGTGTATCGCGTCGCTTTCAAAACTAATGCCCGCTCAGTCCGGCGCGGGGATGCCCAATACCAACGGCCTGAGCGTGTGACTCATTCTATGATTCCCGTGCGGTTTGAATAGTGTTTCCTTTCGATCGCCGATCGACAAGGCCTGGGATGAGTGTCGAGATCACGCGGTTTGCATGTTGCCCGCCAAGCAGGCAGGGTTCCTTTCGGGGCTCACAGGGGTCGGCGGCGGGGTTTTCCTGGCACCCGCGATCATCACGCTGGGCTGGGCCTCGCCGAAGCGCGCTGCCGGCCTGTCGGCACCTTTCATTTTGGCGAACTCCGTCCTCGGGCTGGTCGGTGTTCTCCTAGCTGGCCAACGGCCGGCTCCCGGTGTCATCGTGTATGCACTCGCCGCCTTCGTCGGGGCCATGGTTGGAACGCTCGTCGGCCTCCGCTTCGTGTCGCAGCAGGCAACCCGCTACGTGTTGGCCCTCATTCTCGCGGCAGGCGGCACAAGGATGTTGATCACCGTCCTGCAACCCTCCTGAACCAAGGTGGTGTCCCAGTTCGGGTTTCCGCGAAAGACGAGAAGCAAAGACGCGGAGCCATTGCCCCCGACGAACATTTCCGGGTCAATGAGACGACCGGAGGACAGGACCGCGCCAGCGCCCGATCGCCAATCCAGCAAGCGCGAGACCCGTAAATCCCGCCCCGGCGAGGAATGTCGCCTGCGCGCCGAAATGATCACAGAGAACGCCCGCAACCACGCTTGCGGTCAGCAACGCCAGGCCCCCCAGCAAGTTGAACATGCCGAAGGCAGTGCCCCGCAGCTCGGGAGGTGCGATATCCGCGATCAGCGTCGCCAGCAGCCCTTGGGTGAAGCCCATGTGCAAGCCCCACAGCACCACACCCATCGTCACACCGAGCAGGCCATCCGAGAAAGCGAGGATCAGGTCGGCCGCGATCAGGAGCGCGAAACCGACGATGAGGATGGTGAGACGATTGAAGCGGTCGGAGAGCAACCCCGCCGGATAGGCCGCGAGTGCGTAGACGACGTTCATCACTACCAGCAATAATGGAACGAGCACGATCGGCAGGCCGACCGCTTGGGCACGCAGGATCAGGAACGCCTCGCTGAATCGCGCCAAGGTGAACACAGTCGCGACCGCGACGACGAGCCAGTACGCCGAACCCAGCCGCCGCAGTTCCGGCAGGCTCAGTGGGAAGCGCACCCTTCGGAGGCCTGTTGGACGTTCCGGTTCATGCACGGCGAACAAGAGCAGCCCGACCGCGAGAAAGGCCGGGATCGCGGCCACCCAGAACACGCTCTGGAAGTGGTTGGCTGTGAGCCACATGAGGCCGATCGCCATCAGCGGCCCCACGAAAGCACCCACCGTATCGAGCGACTGGCGAAGCCCAAAGCTGGCACCCCGGAGGTGGGCGGGCGCGATGTCCGCGACCAGGGCGTCACGCGGTGCGCCCCGGATGCCTTTGCCGACCCGATCGACGAAGCGCGCGGCCACCAGCCAGCTCACCGAGGAGGCAAGAGGGAAGATGGGCCTGGTGAGCGCCGCGAGACCGTATCCGATGACGGCGAGCAATTTGCGCTTGCCGAGCCAGTCGGAGATCGCGCCCGAAAAGACTTTCACGATCGACGCGGTTGCCTCGGCGATGCCCTCGATGACGCCGACCGTCACCATCGAAGCGCCCATGACCGTCACCAGATAGACGGGCAGCAAGGCATGAATCATCTCCGACGAGATATCCATCAGCATCGAGACGAAGCCGAGCGCCCAAATCGGCTTCGGTATGTCGCGCCAACCCGACTTCGGCTTCAATCCCTCACTCATTGGAATCGCCCGTCACGCCCTCACGCAGATAAACCTCTGCCGCGAACTCGGCGAGAGCCGCGCGACAGCATTTAATATCGGCCGTCGCTCTTTCCAGCCGCTCTCCGGGGAAGAAGTCGCGGGGGCGCACTTTGCCGAGCCAGGTTTCCAGCTTCTGAAAATCGTCCTCGACCTCCTCCAGCTCGGCGAAGGTAAATTTCTCCATCGCGGTTTCCCGCTTCAGCTCCTCGAGAAAAGCGCGGGTATGTTCCGCCAGTTCGTCATATTCGCGCCCGCGATCGTCCGCGAACCGCGTCCGAACCGCCGCATCGTCCACCGGATCAAGCGTTTCGGCCGCGAACAAGAAGGCCTGGCCGCCTTGTGCTCTAACGGTCTTGGCAACCTCGTCGAAGAGCCTCTGATGCTCTGGAATATGCGGCAGCACCCAAGTGCCGTTCGTCATTCCCGCTGATCCAGCGAGCTTGAGGCGACGCCAAGCTGCCACGCGCGCGCTGGACGGCGCTGCGGGAAGTTGGAGGGACAGAACGAGCCAAGCGTGCAACATGTGTTTCATATAGGCGACGCACTTAGACAAAGCAACACATGTTGCACTCGCATCACACTCCGTGCTCTATCGACGGTGCGCCAACACTTGAGAACGAGCTTATGCTCGGACGCTGCGGTGCCATTTGGCGAACATCGAGATAGTGTGAGGCGCAGGAAAACCTTCGTTAGCTAGCGTGGCCGCTCTCTCGAGAATCCGTCCGCCGGGTCCGTTGCCTCAATTCTGAACTTTTCTGTTTTGCCATCGTGCCCCTTGTGCCCAGTCGACCGGCTTGCCCACATGGAAATGGACCGAGCAGCCGATTGGAAAAGGTCCAAAGCCATGTGCGGAAATAGCTGGGCCTAGAGCGGGATGGGATAAGACCGAATCGATTGGTGATTCCCAAGAGGCGGTCGATCTGATTCAACATACAGGCTGGAGTTGGAGGCCAGCCTGAATGGCACGACCATATTCTGTCGATCTTCGCGAACGGGTTGTTCGGTCGGTTGAGGGTGAGGGCTTGTCGCGGCGCGCTGCGGCCAAGCGCTTCGGAGTAGGCATCAAGACGGCGATCATGTGGGTTCAGCGCTTCCGGGCGACCGGCAGCGTTGCCGCCTTACGGATGGGTGGCCGGCGGCCCAGGAAGATCGTCGGCAGCCATCGCGAGTGGCTGGTGCGGCGCTGCCAGGGCGGCGACTTCACGCTGCGCGGGCTGGTCGCGGAGTTGGCCGACCGCGGCCTCAAGGTCGACTACCGCGTGGTCTGGGCCTTCGTCCACGCCGAGAAGCTGACGCACAAAAAAAGACGCTGGTCGCCAGCGAGCGCGACCGCCCGGACGTAGCCCGCCGGCGCCGCCAATGGCGGGCCTACCAGAACCGCATCGACCCTCGGCGCCTGGTGTTCATCGACGAGACCTGGACCAAAACCAACATGGCGCCACTTAGGGGATGGGCGCCGCGCGGCCAGCGCCTCGAAGCCAAGGTGCCACACGGCCGCTGGAAGACCATGACTTTCCTCGCCGCCTTGCGCCACGACCGGCTCGATGCGCCTTGGCTCATCGAAGGTCCGATCAATGGCGAGACCTTCCGCCTCTACATCGACAAGGTTCTTCTACCCACTCTCCGTCCCGGCGACATCGTCGTCATGGACAATCTCGGCTCCCACAAGGCCCACGCCGTGCGCTGTGCCATCCGTTCCGTCGGTGCCAAGCTCTTCTTCCTGCCCAAGTACTCGCCGGACCTGAACCCCATCGAGAAGTACTTCTCCAAGCTCAAGCACTGGCTGCGAAAGGCTGCTCGAAGAACGCCTCAGGCCGTCTACAGCGCCATCGCCGAGATCCTGCCCAAAACAAAACCTCACGAATGCGCAAACTTCTTCGCCCAAGCCGGATATGGCAATCCTAGAGTCATCCCGCTCTAGCGCAAAAACAGGATGGTGGCGGCGGCGCCTACATACTGGAAATCGCGTACCATTCATTAAATTGCATGTCGGTCTCGGTGATCGTGGGCTCGGTCCTTGAACCTAGCTAGGCTACAGCTTGGAGTAGCAAGTTAAGCTGGTTGCGTGCCCCCGCAACCAATTCGGACGAAAAGCCCGGCAACTCGTAAGAGTTGCCGGGCTTTTGTTTTTGCGTGGCCCACTTCCCGCGGGAGTTCGCACGATGCGTCGTCCTGACAAGCGTCTGTTGCCGAGCCGGGCGACCGGGGACCCACGAAAGCTACGGGCGCTACCGGCGCGCAAGCTGCCTCGAACCACCCAATCACACGATGAAGCCGTCGAAGCCATTTGCGCCGTCATCCGCCGCATCCCTTACGGCTGGGTCGCAACCTATGGCCAGGTCGCCACGATGGCCGGCTTGCCGAGGCGGGCCCGCCTTGTCGGCCGCATACTTCAGCGCCTCGACTCAGCCACCAAGATCCCGTGGCACCGTGTCGTCAACGCCAGGGGCGAGGTGTCCTTCAGCCTGTCCCGCAATGGCGGCGACATCCTCCAGCGGCGCTTGCTGGAAAAGGAAGGCCTGACATTCGACGACAGCAACCGCCTGGACCTGGAGCGATGCCGCTGGCTCGACTAAAAATCCGGCACGGCGATACCGGCGATACAAACTTCCGGACTGGCGATACGGCGGAGATACGGAACGAGCCTAGAAGGAGCCTCGTCCCGGGAGCAATGCCGCTTCCCGCGAATCACGAGCCGGTGGTCCCATGGTTCAGTTCCGCATCGGTGCCCTTGCACTCCTCGCCACGCTTTCCGTCCTGGCGGGAGCAGCCGGCGCGCATCCGCCGAGGACTGGCTGGGATCTGGAAAAGGACGTGGACTCGCCCAGCTACGCCGTGGCCGAACCCGCGAACGCGGCCGTTGATATCGACACCATCGTTCTCACCTGCGAGCAGGGCCAGCGCCGCGCCGGTCTGCAGCTCAGGCTTTATCCCATGGGCGGCGGACCGCTCGTCTCGCGAGCCGCCCGCGATCTGAAAGACCCCACGCTCGAATTTTCCGTCGATGGCGTGCGCTATGCCGTGCAGTTGCTTTTTGCCGACAGCTTCATCGTCGTGGCCGACTCGGCCGATGGCGCCGTGCCGCTGTTGTCGGAGGCGCTTCTCGACGTGATCCAGGCCGGCCGGCGGATGGAACTGCGGTTCAGCGCCGCGGGCAGCCTCACCATCGTCGATCTGCAGGCGGGACGGGGCGGCGCTGCCGTCGCTGCCGTGCGCCGTTGCGCCGGCAAGGCCGATCCGCGGACGGCCGGAACGGGCGCTGGCCGCTCCTAGGCCGCTTCCAGGTCGCTTCCTCGAGCGCCGCGCACCAGGCGGCCGGGCAACAGGCCGGTCGCTTTTCCGTGCCGGTAGACGATGGCGCCGGAGACGATGGTGGCATCGAAGCCGTCCGTCCGCTGGACCAGCCGCTTGCCGCCCGCCGGCAGGTCGTAAACGATCTCGGGCCGGCGCAGACAGAGCTTGTCGTAGTCCAGAATGTTGATGTCGGCCTTCATCCCGACCCGCAGCAGGCCGCGATCGTTCAACCCGATCGCTGCGGCATTATCCGCCGCCAACCGCTTGATCGCCCAGGACACCGGGAACAGCGCGCCCCGCCGGCGGTCGCGCGTCCAGTGGGTCAGCAGATAGCTGGTCGAGGTGGCGTCGCACATGACGCCGACATGGGCGCCGCCGTCGCCGAGGCCGATCAGAGAATTGGGCGCATCGATCATGTCGCGCACCACGTCCAGATTGCCACCGGCAAAGTTGGTGACGGGCAGATACAGCATTCCCTTGCCGTCACCTTCGATCAGCAGGTCGTAGGCAAGTTCCTGGGGCGGGCGACCTTGCCGGGCTGCCCGGCCGGCGATGCTGTCTTCGGGGCTGGGTTCGTAGTCCGGCGGATCGCCGAGCGGATACATGCGATCCCAGCGGTCGATCAGCAGGCCGCGCCGGTCGCCCTCGAATTCCTCGGCCAGGATCCGGGCGCGGAGCTCGGGCTGGCGCAGGAGGGCCAGGCGTTCGGCGAACGGCAGATGGGCGATGCGCTTGTAGCTCGGCCGGCCGGTGAAGGCGTTCTGCGAGAGTTCCAGTCCCAGCAACACGCTGGTCGGACGCGGGCGGACCTGGGCGGTGATCCGCAGCCCCTCTTCGTTGGCCGCGTCGATCTCTGCCATCAGGTCGCGCCAGCCCTCGGGCCGGGCGTCGGACTGGGTGAGAGTGATGGTGACGGGCCGTCCTGATTCCTTCGCCAGGCGGCGGAACAGCTCGATCTCACCCGCCTGGTCCTTGAAATCCGAGACGATCTGCAGCCAGCCGGCGCCGGTGTCGCGCATGGCGTGGGCGATCGCCGTCAGCTCCGCTTCCTCGGCCCGCAGGGTCGGGATGTGCTTGCCGTCGGCGGAACGGTGATTGAGCGTGCGCGACGTCGAAAAGCCGAGCGCGCCGGCCCGCAGGCCTTCTGCGGTAAGCTCGGCCATGCGCCGGCGGTCCTGGTCGGTGGAGGGCTCGCGATCGGCGCCGCGCTGGCCCATCACATAGACCCGCAAGGCGGCATGCGGGACCTGGGCCGCGACGTCGGCATCGTAGGAACGGGCGGCAACGGCATCGAGGAAATCCGGGAAGCTGTGCCAGTTCCACGGCAGTCCTTCGCTCAACACGACTTCGGGAATGTCCTCCACGCCCTCCATCAGGTTGATCAGCATGGCGTGCTGATCCTCGTGGCAGGGGGCGAAGCCGACACCGCAGTTGCCGAACAGCACGGTCGTGGCGCCGTTCCACGACGACGGCGACAGCCAGTCGCTCCAGGTCACCTGCGCATCGTAGTGCGTGTGAACGTCGACGAAGCCCGGCGTGACGAGCTTGCCGCGCGCATCGATCTCCTCGGCTCCCTTGGGAAGGCTGCCGCCGATCGCCGCAATCCTGCCGTCGATCGCCAGGAGATCGGCCTCATAGGGGTCGCCACCCGAGCCATCGACGATCGTGCCGTTGCGGATCACCAGGCTGGAACTCGACATTCTGAGGCTCCATGGCGCGGTTGCGGCCTCTAACGACATGGCGGCCTGGACCTTGTCAAGGGACGCACATGCTCTTGCTGCCGCCCGCGGCAGCCGTGTAACTACGCGGTTCGTCGAGCTGAGGAGCAATGGAATGGCGCACCAACGGACAATTTTTGCCCGATCGATTGCCGCTCTGACCCTGATCCTGCCCTTCGTCATCCCGCCCGAAGCCGCGGCCCAGGCGGAAGTCGCCCGCGGAAAAGCCGCGCTGGCGGTGCAGGGAAAGTTCATCGACCAGCGGATCGCCGAGTTCATGGACAAGAACGGCGTGCCCGGTCTGACCATGGCCATCGTCCAGGCGCCCTACATTCCAAGGTCCGCCGGCTATGGCCAGGCGAGCCTTGCCGACGACGAACTCGCGTCGACCAAGACGATGTGGAACATCGGCCCGCTGACGCAGGGCTTCACCGCGGTCGCCATCTTCCAGCTCCACGAAGCGCAGAAGCTCGATATTCGCGACGCCATTGGCAAATATCTGCCGACGCTGCCGGCGGCCTGGGCGAAGACCACGATCTTCCAGCTCCTGCAACACGCCTCCGGCATTGCCGACTATCGCGCCAACCCTGACTACAAGGGCGGCCAGTCCTACAAGCCCGCCGATCTGGTCGCGCTGTCGGCGGCCAAACCGCTCCTGTTCCAGCCCGGCGCCCAGGTCCGGCTGAGTGCGACGAATTTCCTGCTTCTCGGGCTGATCGTCGAACGGGCCAGCGGCCTGTCCTTCCATGACCATGTCACGCGCCACCAGATCGAGCCGCTGGGCCTGCGCAGCACCATGTTCGCCGAGGATTTTCTGAAGAAGTCCTTCCAGGACCCGGCGTCGAAGGGGGCCGGCGGAAGGCATGCCCGGTTCAAGACCGAGATCCCCTACATCAATCCGATCGAGCCGGCGGTTGGCTACCGGGACGTCCAGGGCAAGCTCGTGGCCGTGGCGCCCAAGGTCTCGGAGAATCTTTTCGCGTTCGGCAGCCTGTGGTCGTCGGCTGAAGACGTCAGCGCCTGGGACATCGCGCTGGCGGGCGGCATCCTCGTCAAGCGCGAGGAGAACCGGGCGCTCATCTACAAGCCGACCAAGCTCGACAACGGAACGACGGTTCCGGCCATGGCGGGCTGGGAGTTCTCGCGCCATCCCGGATTCATGGAGATAAAGGGCTCGTCTCCGGGTTTCAGCGCCTATCTGAGCCGGTTCACCGCCGCCGCCGATCTTGTCTGTGTGACATTGCTCGCCAACAAGGAGGGGCTGGACCTGACCGGTCTCGCCCGCGATATCGCCGAGGCCTACAAGGCGGGCCTCGGTGCCGGGGGGAGCTCCGATGCGATCGTCACGCGGGAAAGCAAGTTCTCGGTCGATGAGACCGTATCCCGCCTCGAGAAGCTGCTGGGTGAGCAGAAGGTCCCGATTTTCGCGACGTTCGACCATGCCGACAATGCACGCAAGGCGGGGATGCAGCTGCGGCCGACCAAGGTTCTGGTCTTCGGCAATCCCAAGGTCGGCACGAAGCTCATGCAGAGCAGCCAGGCCGTCGCTCTGGACCTGCCGCTGCGCCTGTCGATCTGGGAAGATGAACGCAATCGCGTGTGGGTGAGCCATCACGCCATGGATCGCCTGGCCGCGGAATATGGCGTCAAGGATCCCGCGACCGTCCTTGCCCTGGAGCGCGTGCTCGACAGGCTGGTGGCCCGGGCGACCGATGTTTACGACGACTGAGGGACGTTAGCGGGCCACAGCAGCCTCAAGGCTGGCGACCGTGGCGGCATGGCCGCTTGCCGCGGCCCTCTTCAGCGCGGTCAGGCCGTCCTTGGCGGCGTGACCGACATCGGCTCCGGCCTCGATCAGCCGTTTGATCACCGCGACATCGCCGGCGGCGGCGCAGATCAGCGCGGTCCAGCCATTGGCGTCCTCCTGATTGACGTCGGCCTTGGCGCCGAGGAGCAGGCGGACCATCGCCTCGTCGCCGCCGAGCGCGGCCCGCATCAAGGCGGTTTTCCCCCGCCGGTCGGCGTGGTTGACGTTGCCGCCCGCTCTCAGGAGGCGGTCGACCATCTCGATCCGGCGGTTCTCAGCCGCCCGCATCAGGGCATTCTTGCCCTTGGCGTCCGAATGATTGACGTCGGCGCCGGCCTTGATCAGCCGGTCGGCAACGGCGACATGGCCGCCTTCCGCCGCCCGCATCAGCGCGGTCATGCCCTTGCCGTCCTTGCGATTGACGTCGGCGCCGGCGCCGAGGAGCCGGTCGACCAAGGCGGCGTGGTCGCTCCGGGCGGCACCGATCAGGGCTGTCCAACCGTTGGCGTCCGCATGATTGACGTCGGCGCCGGCCTTGAGGAGACGCTCGACTGCGGCCTCGTCGCCGCCCAGTGCAGCCATCACCAAGTCTTCCATGGACCTCGATCCTTCCGGCAGAAGCCGATCGGGCCAAGCTTGGCATGCCTCCCGACGCAAGACTACTCGCGCGCCGGCAGACTGATCAGAAGAGCCTTGGCGTGAAGGTGCCGTGCAGCGGATAGGGAACATGGTGCTTCAGCCGGGCCGTGAACAGCGGCTTGGCCGCGAGGTCGCGGGCATCGAGGCCGACGATCTCGGTTCGTCGGTCGGCCGAATTGAACACCATCACGAGGACGACCCCGTCATCCTCCGCGCCACCCGAGGCGTTCGGGGGGCGGGTTGCGACGAACAGGGGCTCACCGACATAGCCCGCGGGGCCGAAATCATGCGAGGCGACCGCGCCGCTCTCGAAATCGATCCGGGAGATCCGCTGCTGCAGGCCGCTTTCGCGCTGGGCCGGATTGCTGGCGATGTAGGCATAGCGATGGCGTTTGCCGGTAAACGCCGCGTTGATGGTCGGGAATTCGTTGGCGCTGCCCGTCGTGAAAGTCTGCTTCTCGACCTTTCCCGTCTCCAGGTCGACGCGCAGCCGGGTCAGGGCCGCCATGCCGCGCGACGGCCAGGCGGAGCGCCAGTAGTTCCGCAAGGCCTCGCCGATGGTGCTGTAGTTGGGGTAGCGCGCGAGATCGAGGACCAGGTCGCCGCCTTCCTCGAAGCCGTTGGCGAAGTGGAACTGGAAGAAGGCATCGGTCTCGATCCGGCGCGGCTCGCCCCGTCCGTCGCGCGGTACCAGCAGGATCAGCGTCGGCTTAGAACCTTCCCAGCGCAGCGCGCCGTCGAAGCTTTTCAAGCCGAGCAGGAATTTCAGCGGATGGAGCAGGATCGGCCCGAGGCAGAACACCAGGTATCGGGCGGTGAGCACGAAGTCGTGGTTCATGACCGGGTAGGGCAGCACGACAGGCGGCAGCCGCGTCAGGATCCCTCGGTCGAGGCGATAGGGCGTGAGCGTGGTCTTGGCCCCGTAATCGATGCCGAAGTTGAACAGCTCGCCGGTGTCGGGATCGATCTTGGGATGGGCCGAGAAGGCTTTTACGACACTGCCGAAGTCCTCGATGCCCTGGGTGTCGAGCGTCGCCGGATCAAGCACGGTCGGCGGGCCGCCTTCCCACAGCGACAGCAGCCGCTCGCCCTGCATCACGACCGTGGTGTTCGAGACGTTGGCGGGTTGGCGGAAGGCGTTGCCCAGCACGCCATACGGCCGCATCTTGCCGAAGCCGCGATGGACGATGCGGCCGGCCTTGGTCTCATCGAGGTAGTTCTGGGTCGCGATGTAGCGGTTGCGATAGTGGATGCCGGCATCGTCGAAGCGGACCTTCGAGATCATGCCGTCGCCATCGAACCAATGGGCGAACCAGTGGCCGCCGAGATCGTTGCGGCCCGAGCCGTTGCGGAAGAGCGTCCCGCGCAGGGACGAGGGCACGATGCCGTCGATGTCCTCAATACGGTAGTCGTGCTCTTCCGGCAGGGTCTGGAAGCCGGCGCTCCAGGGATGGTCCACTCGAACCGGACTATTCGCTGGCGATGGACGGCGATGAGGCGCCGACGCCGAACTTGTAGGCGAGGCCGGCGCGGATCGTGTGCGTCTCCGGCTGGATGCCGACACCGCTCAGGATCTGCTGCTGCTGGAACTGGCTGTAGCGATATTCCAGGCGTGTCGTCCAGCCGCCGGTCACGACCGTCTCGACGCCCGGCCCCACGGTCCAGCCGTGAAAGGTGTTGTCCTGCGAGGCAAACGCACTGCCGCCGCCGGCAAAGGCCGTGGCGGTCGAGGTGATGTTCTGCCCGGCATAGCCGGCGGCGGCATAAAGCAGCGTCGCCGGCGTCGGCAGGTAGCCGACACGGGCCATCACGCTCCACGCCCTGTTCGCCTGCGCCGCGATGGAGGCATTGGCGCCACCGGCCGACAGGCTGGCCGTCGATTGCAGGCCGGCCCAGGTGAAGTCGCCCATCAGGCCGACGAGGGCCTGGGGCGCGAACTGGTAGTCGGCGCCGGCGAAGACCGAGCCCAGCAGCCCCTGTCCGGCGCCGGTGAGCGAGGCTGAGGCGCCGCCGAAAGCGGTCGAGACGTTGTTGACGGCCACGCCGGCGCCGCCGGCGACGCCGCCGTAGAAGCCCGTCCAGTTGTGGGCGACCGGACGGCTGGGCGGTGAATCGTCGGTCGCGGCCGCTGCCAGTCCGCCGAATCGGTAGCTGAGGCCGGCGCGGATCGCCTGCGTCGAGGGCGAGATATTGATCGCGGTGCCGGACGGGGTCGTCGAGCCGAACTGGCTGTAGCGGTACTCGAGCTTGGCCGACCAGCCCCCTGTCAGCATTGTCTCGAAGCCGGGACCGACGGTCCAGCCGTGCACCGTGTCGTTGCGCGAGAAGCTGGCGACAGCGCCACCGGCCACGGCCGTGCCGCTGGTGCTGATGTTCTGCCCGGTATAGCCGCCGACGAGGTAGAGCAAGGTCGAAGGGTTGGCCAGAATGCCGGCGCGGCCGAGCAGGCTCCAGCCCAGGCCGGCACTGGTATTGGCGGTTGCACCGGCGCCGGGCACCTGGGCCGAGGCCGACGACTGGAAGCCCGACCACGACGCTTCGGCCAGGGCACCGATGATGGCCTTCGGCAGGATCTGATAGTCGACGCCGCCGTAGATGGATCCCAGCACACCGCTGCTGCCCAGGCCGTCGAGACCGAGCGAGGCGCCGCCGCCCGTGTTCACCTTGTTGACCAGGGCGCCGCCGCCAAAGGCCGCGCCGACGTAGAAGCCTGTCCACACGGGCCCGTAGGCCTTGTCGGGAATGGCTGTATTTGTCTGGGAGAGGGCAGGGGTAGCCAGCGCTAGAGCGGCAAGGACCGCCAGTGTCGGCGTGCCCGCCTTTGAGAAAATGTCGCGATCCATTTTTGACAGACCATCAACCACATGGAAAAGGGCCACTCTGGCCCGCGCATTGGAGCCCGATTTTAACATATCGGACGAGCTTTAGCCTCATGCTTAAGTTGTACACTGGCCTATCTGCATGCTGTCCGCCAAAATCCACGCCGAAATGCTGAAAATTGAAGCGCTGACGAAGATTTTTGGGCAGGTCGCCGCAGTCGACAACGTTACCTTCGACGTGCCGGCCGGCCAGATGGTCGGCATCATCGGCCGGTCCGGTGCGGGCAAGTCGACCCTGTTGCGCATGATCAACCGACTGACCGACCCGACGTCAGGCCGGATCCTGTGCGACGACGTGCTGCCCGAAACAATCGATGTCAGCGGGCTTCGCGGTCGCCGGCTGCGCGAATGGCGCGGTCGCTGCGCCATGGTGTTCCAGCAATTCAACCTGGTGCCCCGCCTGCCGGTGTTGACCAACGTGCTGATCGGCCGGGTCGGCTATCGCGCGACACTGCCGAGCCTGCTCGGGCTGTTCTCCGACGAGGATCGCGCGCTCACGCTCCGGGCGCTGGAGCGGCTCGACATGTTGACCCACGCGCTTCATCGCGCCGATGCCTTGTCGGGCGGCCAGCAGCAGCGCATCGCCATCGCTCGCGCCCTGGTGCAGGAGCCGCGCATCCTGTTGGCCGACGAGCCGATCGCCTCGCTCGACCTGCGCAACGCCACGATCGTCATGGATGCGCTGCGCCGCATCAACAAGGAGGACGGCATCACCGTCATTTCCAACCTGCATCTGCTGCAGACGGCGCGTGACTACTGCGACCGGATCATCGGCATGCGCAAGGGCACGATCGTGTTCGACGGCAAGCCTTCGGAACTCACCGATTCCCTGGCGCGGGAAATCTATGCGGTCGGGGCCGGCGGCGACGAGGAAGTGGCCATGGCCTTCAGCGCGACGTCGGCCGAGGCCAGCCACTAAGAACAAATGAAAAGGCAAGGGAGGGAAGCGACCATGATGAACAGTATTGCGCGCACAGGCGTGGCGGCCTGTCTGGCGGTCGCGGCGATGACAGCCGGGGCCGCCGGTCCGGCATCGGCTGACGATTTCATCGGTGGCTGGCAGAAGAAATATCCGACGGTGAAGTATGGCGTCATCCCGGTCGAGACGCAGAGCCAGACGACCAAGTCGATGGATACGTTCCTGGCGCATGCGCAGAAGGAAACCGGCGCCAAGTGGGAACTCTACACCGCGACCGACTATTCCGGCGTGATGAACGCGCTGATCGCAGGCCAGATCCACATCGCCTGGCTGAGCGGCTTCAGCTACTGCCAGACCCACATGGACAGCAAGGGCGGCGTCGAGCCGCTGGTCGCGGCCCAGGAGCCCGACGGTTCGATGGGCTACAATGCCGTCATCGTCGTCAAGGAAGACAGCCCCTACAAGACCTTCGAGGATCTCAAGGGCAAGATCGTGGCCCGCACCGATCCGCTGTCGGGTTCGGGGTATCTCATTCCGACGGCTGCGTTCCGGCAGATGGGCAAGCCGGTCGACGAGTACTACAAGAGCCCGCTCTCGGGCGGCCATCCGCAGGCGGTGCTGGGCGTGCTGCGCGGCACCTATGACGGTGCCTTCACCTGGACCAGCAAGAACGACAACATCGGCAACCTGCGCCAGATGATGAACAAGGGCCTGCTCAAGCGCGAGCAGATCCGCATCGTCTGGACGTCGCCGCAGCTTCCCTCGCCGCCGGTGGTGATCCGCAAGGACCTGCCGATCGAGATGCGCGCCGATCTCGAGAAGCTGTTCATCCGGCTCAAGGACCATGACATGGCGCTGGCCGAGTCGGTGGCCCAGGGCAAGACCAACGGCATGGTCCGCGTCTATCACGAGGACTACCGCCTGATGTGCCAGGCAGCCGAACTCGAACGCGACTCGCGCAAGCAGCAGCGAAAGAACTGATCGGGTCCAGATGTCGGTCAGTCGGGCGGCCGCGCAGTTCGAGCGGCAGTACGCGGAATATCGCCGCAGTAAGACAGTGTGGACGGTGCTGTTCTGGGCGCTGTTCGCCGTGTGCTTCGTCGTCTCCCTCGTCGTCACGCGTGTCGACGTCGTGGCGCTGTTCGAGGGGCTGCCGCGCACCACCGACTTCATCGTCAAGATGATCCCGCCGATCGGATGGTCGACGTTCGGCGCCGATGTCGGCGAATGGTACTGGGGCATCGGCAAGTGGCTGAACAGCCTGCTCAATACGCTCCTGATGGCCTATCTCGCGACGGTGCTCGGCACGGCCATCGGCGGGACGCTGTCCTTCCTGGCCGCCCGCAACCTGGTCAAGAGCTACGCCGTCTACTGGATCACACGGCGCGTGCTCGAGATCGCGCGCACCGTGCCGGACATCGTCTGGGCCCTTCTGTTCGTGCTGGCTTTCGGCATCGGACCGCTGGCGGGCGTGCTCGCCATCACCGTCCATACGCTGGGGGCTCAGGGCAAGCTGTTCGCCGAAGTGAACGAGAACGTGAGTTCACTGCCGATCGAAGGTATTCGCTCTTCCGGCGGCAACTGGCTGCACGAAATGCGCTACGGCGTGCTGCCGCAGGCGCTGCCCAACTACATGTCCTACACCTTCTGGCGCATCGAGCTGAACGTCCGGTCGGCGACCATCGTGGGGTTCGTCGGCGCCGGCGGCATCGGACACGATCTCTTCACGTCGATCCAGCTGCTCTACTTTGCCGACGCCGGCGCCATCCTGCTCATCGTCGTGGCCACGATCATGGGCATCGACATGCTGAGTGAACGCTTTCGCCATCGCCTGATCGGCAAGGAGCAGCTTTCGCAATGATGCCGACCGCCATCGAGATCGAGGAGCTGCGGGCCCGTCTGCCGCGCGCTTTTTCGCCCAGCCCGCAGGAGCGATTGAGGCGGGTGCTGGTGTGGGGCGGTGCCGCGGCGTTGACCGTCTACTGCCTCTACCGCTTCGATTTCTTCTCCTGGAACTTCATCGACGGGATCCTGAAGTTCGGTTCCGTCGTGGTCGCCCAGCTCTTCCCGCCCACCGGCTGGGAGCAGCTGCCGATGTTCCTGCGGGTCATGGGGGAAACCCTGGCCATGGCCTTCCTCGGCACCGTGCTGGGCGCCGTCGTGGCCTTCCCACTGGCCTTCCTCGCCTCCAAGAACATGATGCCGTTCCGGCCGCTGCAGTTCGGCACGCGGCGCTTCGCCGACCTGTTGCGCGCCTTCGACTACCTGATCTGGGCGCTGATCTTCGTGCGCGCCATCGGTCTCGGCCCGATGGCCGGCATCATGGCCATCGCCATCGTCGAGGTCGGAACCTTCGTCAAGCTGTACTCCGAAGCCATCGAGAACCTCGATCGCAAGCAGATGGACGGCGTGCGGGCCGCCGGCGGCAATCGCCTCCAGATCATCCGCTACGGGGTGTTGCCGCAGGTGCTGCCGATGATGGTGTCCAATACCCTCTACATGTTCGAGCATAATGCGCGCTCGGCTTCCATCCTGGGCATCGTCGGCGCCGGCGGCATCGGCTTCCTGCTCGCCGACCGGCTCCGGGCCTACGAGCTGCAGGAAGCTTGCCTCATCATCATCATCGTGATCCTGACCGTCTACGCCATCGACTTCCTGTCCAAGAAGCTGCGCGAACGCATCATCGGCGATGGCCATCGACCACAGGTCGCCGACGATCTGCCGCAATTCGCCGATTCGAAGGTCAAATAGATGCGTGCCATCATCATTGGAGCCGGTCGCGGCGCCCGTCTGATGCCGACCACGGAAGACGCACCCAAGTGTTTCGCCGAGATCCGCGGCAAGCGCATCCTCGACTGGACGCTGGACGCGTTGCGCGGCGGCGGCTGCACCGAGATCGTCTTCATCGGCGGCTACCGGATCGACTCGGTCAAGCGCGAGTACCCGGAGTTCATCTTCCGCGAGAACAAGGACTGGGCGAACAACAACATCCTGGTGTCATTGATGTGCGCCGAGGACCTGATGGACCGGCCGTTCGTCACCAGCTACTCCGACATCCTGTTCACCCGGGAGGTCGTGCGTGGCCTCGTGGAGTCGAAGGACGAACTGGCGCTGGGCATCGATACCGATTGGCGCGAGCATTATAAGCCCAGGACCCAGCACCCGCCGCACGATGCGGAGAAGGTGATCACGCGAGGCGGCAAGGTCGAGCGCGTCTACCGCACCATCCCCTACGATGATGCGACCGGTGAATTCATCGGTGTCGCCAAGTTCGGCGCCGGGGGCGGGCGGCAGTTCCGCGACTTCTATGCGCGTCGCAAGGCCGAGTTCTGGGACAAGCCCTATCGCGAGGCGGCGATCTTCCAGAAGGCGTACCTGATCCACATGTTCCAGGACATGATCGAGCAGGGGATTTCGTTCGGTCATGCCGACACGCCCGGCAAATACCGCGAGATCGACACGCAGGAAGACATGAATCTCGCCCAGACGCTGTGGAAGCCGTGAGCCCGATATGAAGAAATTGCCGCTGTTCCCCGCCTCGATCGTGGGCTCGATTCCCCGTCCCCTGGTCGTGCGCGAACTGATCGAAAAGCCCCAATGGGACGAAACCGATGCCAATACGATGGATGCGGCGGTTCGCTTCGTCGTGGCCCTGCAGGAACGGGCCGGCCTCGACGTGGTGAACGACGGCGAATGGCGCCGGCGCTCCTACATCGGCGTCATTGCCGAGCTGGCGCATGGCTTCACCCTGGAGATCAACCCGGCCGACGGCCGGCCCTGGACCGTGGTCACCGAGAAGCTCACGCCCAAGCCGGCGGGCTTTATCGCGGCCGAAGCGAAGTTCGTGAAGCAGGTCGCCCGCGTCGCCACCAAGATCACCCTGCCGGCGCCGGCGCTCCTCGGCGAACGCCTGTGGGACAAGGAGCGCTCAAAGAAAGCTTACCCGAAGCGAGACGATTTCGTGCGCGATTGCGTGGCCCCGCTCCGGGCCGAGATCGCGCTCCTGCAGGACATGGGCGTCGAAATCGTGCAGATCGACGATCCGCATCTCTGCCTGTTCGTCGATCCAGACGTCCGCAAGAAATACGACGATCCCGACCGCGCTGCCGATTTCGCCGTCGACATGATCAATGAGACTGTGAAGGGCTTCAAAGGCGTCAAGTTCGCCGTCCACCTTTGCCGCCGCGCCGGCGCGCGCGTGCGCGGCGAGAAGCACCATGCCGGCACCTATGGGCCGATCCTGAAGCAACTCAACAACCTGAAAGTCCAGCACCTCACCATGGAGTTCACGGCAGCGGGCGCCGACGATCTCGAAAGCCTCGGCCGCCTGCGCGAGGATTTCGAGCTGGGCCTGGGCGTGGTCGACGTGACGCCCGGCGCGCCCGAGGCAGCGGCGCTGATTGCGTCCCGCGTCGAGCGGGCGCTCACCCGCATCGACAAGAAGCGGATCACGCTCAATCCGGATTGCGGTTTCGCGCCGGGCTCGGCCGCCAAGGTTGACACCGACGAGGTCTACCTCAAGCTCAAGGCCGAAGCCGAGGCCGCCCGGATGCTGCGGGCGAAATACGCCTAGCGGCAGATAACGGGCACCATCGAGGCGGCAAAGGTGCGGAGATCCGCGGCCTTGGCGCCCAGCCGCGCCCGGATGGCGATCGAATGCATGATGGCGCCGGCCATGCGCGCCCGCGCGGCGGGCGAGGGCTCGCGCGACAGATCGCTGGCGGCAAAGGCCCGTTCCAGGCTCTTCTCGATCGCCACTAGAAGCTCGTTCGCCACGGCAGCGATTTTCGGATGGGTGGGCGATTCGACCGCCGCGGTGCCCACGATCATGCAGCCCGGCCGGTGCGGCGGCGCAGTATAGAGATCGATCGCCAGCTTATAAACCTTGGACAGCCGCTGCTCGATCGTGCCGGTGCCGGCCAGGACGGCATCAAGGCCCTCGACGCTCTTCTGCCCGTAGAAGCGCAGCGTATGGATGTAGAGCTGCTCCTTGTCGCCGAAGGCGGCGTAGAGACTGGGGCGGTTGAGGCCGGCGGCGGCGGCCAGTTCGTCGACCGAGGCGGCGGCGAAGCCCTTTTTCAGGAAAACGGTGCGCACACGGTCAAGTACCTCGTCGGTAATGAAGGCGCGGGGTCGGCCACGTGGCCGTTTTGTTGTTTCTGTACTGTTTCGCATAATTATCCTTGACGCCGCCGCCCGTTCGTATTTGTGTACCGTATCGCACAAAACACAGGAGGACGCGATGGAACTCTTCGCTTCACCAATGGCCTGCTCGCTGGCTTCGCATATCACGGCGCTCGAAGCCGGTCTGCCGGTCAAGGTCCGCTTCGTCGAGAACAAGAAGACCGACGATGGCGGCGACTACTATAAGATCTCGGTCAACGGCTACGTGCCGGCGTTGCGGCTGGACGATGGCCAGGTCCTGAACGAGGGGCCGTCGGTCCTGCAGTATCTCGCGGACCGCAAGCCCGAGACCGGCTTGGCGCCGGCCTGGGGCACGATCGAGCGCTACCAGCTCATCGACACGCTGAACTATCTGTCGACCGAGGTGCACAAGCGCCTCTTCGCCCAGATCTTCGCGCCGTCGAGCCCCGATGCGGCCAAGGCCGCGGCCATGGCGCAGCTCGAGCCGACGCTCAGTGCCATCGCCAAACGGCTGGGCGATCGCGAGACCCTGGTGGGGAACAAGTTCACCGTGGCCGACGCCTACCTCGTGACGCTGCTCAACTGGTGCGCCTTCCTCAAGGTCGACCTCGCCAAGTGGCCGACCATCCAGGCCTATCACCAGCGTCACCTGAAGCGGCCCTCGGTTGCTCAGGCAATGAGCGTGGAGATGGCCGAGCGCAAGCGTCGCGCGGCCTGAGGGAAATGCAGAGCAGGCGGCATCGGCCGCCTGCTCCTTCTTCTACATTTTAGATTGCGTCTAGTAATTGATCGCGCCTGTGGTAAATGTCCGCGCGGAGGACATCACCATGCGTCTCGTCATCGCCGCCCTTGCGTGGCTTTCGCTCTCATCCGCCGCCTCGGCGCACGCGCTCTGGATCGAGCCCGTCGAAGCCGGCCTCGAGCTCTATTTCGGCGAGTTCGATGAGAATTTGCGCGAAGGCTCGCCGGGCCTGCTCGACCGGTTCAATCCGCCCCCCGCCGCCAAGGCGTTCGGCGCCTCGGGCGACGTGGCGCTGAAGGTCGAGAAGAAGGCCACCTCCTTCCAGTTGAGCGGCGTGCCAGCCGGGCCCACGAGCGTCGTGGCCGAACAGGCCCGCGTCACCGAGCGCAAGCAGGGCGAGAAGGTCACGCGCACCCTGGGTCGCTTGTCGGCTCGCTACGTCAGCGACTTTTCCGAGCGCCCGCCGGTGATCCCGCTCGACATCGTGCCGGCCGGCAAGCCCGGCGCGTTCAAGGTCTTCTATGACGGCAAGCCGCTGCCCAAGGCCAAGGTCGAGGTCGCCACCGAGTTCGGCTGGAAGCGCGAGGTCAAGACCGACGAGGGCGGCGCCTTCGAGGCCGAGCTGCCGTGGAAGGGGACCTATCAGGTGGAAGTGAGCGTGATGGACGCCACCCCCGGCGTGCACGGTACGGAAGCCTATGACGGGATGAGGTTCGTGACGACGCTCACCTTCAAGATCGCCACGGGCCTCGCAGCGCCGGCACGACCGCCCGTCACGACGCCGAAGCGCTGATCAGCCGCTCTTCTTGTTGAGGACGCCGAAGCGGTCCTTCGGGGCCTTTTCGCGCGCCTTGGGGCCGTAGGTGCCCATCTCGATGCGGTGCGGGATGGTGAGCATATAATTCTTGAAGGCGCCTTCCATCGCCTGGCGCCAGCCCTGGGCGTCCTGCATTTCGTTGACCGAGGCCTTGGCGAGCTTGAGGGCGAACGGATCGCGCTCGGCGATCTGTTGGGCGAGCGCCATCGTCTCTTCTTCCAGCTTCGCCCGCGGCACCACGCGGTTCACGAGGCCCGCCTTCTCGGCATCGGCAGCGCTGATGAAGGCGCCGGTGAAGAGATATTCCTTGGTCTTGCGCGGGCCGAAGTCCCACGGCATCGAGAAATACTGGACGTGGCTGCCGCCCCACTTAACGGCGCGGTCGGCGAACTGGGCATCCTCGCTGGCGATGATGAGGTCGCAGGCCGAGGCGATCATCATGCCGCCCATGATGCAGTAGCCCTGGACCTGGGCGATCGTGGGCTTGGGAATGTCCCGCCAGCGCATCGTGTTCTCGAAGAAGCGCTCGGACAGGCGCCGGTATTCGCCCTGGAAGCCTTCGACGGGATTCTTCTTCTGGTCTTCCATCTCCTGTGGGCTGCCGAGATCGTGGCCGGCCGAGAAATGCTTGCCGGCGCCGGCCAGGATGATGACGCGCACGGACTCATCCTTGGTCGCTCGGATGAAGGCGTCGTCGAGCTCTTCCAGCAGGACCCGGCTCTGCGCGTTCAGCACGTCGGGCCGGTTGGCGGTGATTTTCAAC
This sequence comes from Reyranella sp., assembly GCA_030681635.1. Taxonomy (GTDB): domain Bacteria; phylum Pseudomonadota; class Alphaproteobacteria; order Reyranellales; family Reyranellaceae; genus Reyranella. The sequence goes on along the minus strand of JAUXRT010000455.1, from coordinate 4,787 downwards.
ACCGCGCCGGTTTGTTCGGTGAGCAGTGTTGAATAGTCGCTCATGCGGCGGCCCTCAGCTCGGGGGCGAGGCCCGCGCCCATCAGATCAACGAAATTGTCGCAATAGAAGCGCTGCTTCTGGCCTTCGCTGGTGCCGGCCGTTTCCATGGAAGCTTCGAAGCGCTTGATCGGATTGCGACCACCCTCGACGTGTGGATAGTCGGAGGAGAAGAGGCAGACGTCGTCGCCGGTGTTGGCGATGATCCAGCCGGCGTCCTCGTGCGGATAGGGCGTGACGCGGACCTGGCGTTGCACGAACTCGCTGGGCTTGAGCGACATCTTCTGCAGCCGCTCCTCGTTCTTATAAAAGGCGCTGTGGGCGCTATCCATGTTGCGCATCCAGCCCGGCACCCAAGAGGCGCCCTGCTCGATGACGCCGAACTTCAGACGCGGGAAGCGGTCGAGCACACGGTCGACGATCAACGCCGTCAGCGCCTTCATCGGCGGGTAGGCGATCGCCATGTAGTCGATCGACTTGAAATTGTCGTCGCCGCCGTGGAAGTCCGGCACCGGCGGCAGGCCGTTGTTGAAGTAGGCCTCCTCCAGCAGTTTCCCGCCGCCGCCGACATGGAACACGATCGGCAGGCCGGCTTCCTGGGCGATGGCCCACAGCGGATCGAAGCCGATATGGCTGGGCGAATGATCGTCGGGGCAGCGCGACGGGATCATCAGCGCCTTGGCGCCTATCTCGATTGCCTCGCGCGCGGCCCTGGCTGTGCGCTCGAAGTTGACCAGCGGCACGTAGCCGGTCGCCAGCAGGCGTTTGTCGACCGAGCAGAAATCCACCATGTGGCGCGTATGGGCGCGGGCCACGGCATAGGTCAGGTCGGCATCCTTGCCGCCTTCCAGCACCGAGGAATAGTTGAGCAGCGCCGTGGTGAACATGAGCTGGCTGGCGAAGCCCAGCAGGTCGACGGAGCGCGGGCGGTCCTGCCGGGCGGACGAGCCCAGCGCGTCCCAGTTCTTCCGCAGCATGATCTGCTGATCGTCGAAGTCGCCCGTCGCATCGGCCTTGAGCCGTGTGCTTTGAAAGCCCTCGTGGTGCGGGAACAACACCGTGTCGGTCACGGTCGCGCGATGCTTTGCCTCGAGATGCTCGGCCAGGAAGCCCGGAACTTCCATGATGTGGGCGTCGGCGTCGTGAATGACGCGACCGCTGGCGTAAGGCATTGTTCCTCTCCAGTCCGACTTCTTTTGCGCGAGCTTAGCATGACCACAGACATTTCCCACGCGGTGCGCACCCTGCTCGGCGCGCGGCGCAGCGGCCTTCAGGTGGCACCTCCCTTCGCCCTTCCGGACCGCAGTGCGGTCTACGCCATCCAGGATGGCGTGGCTGAGGCAAGCGGTCCGGTCGCGGGCTGGAAGGTCGGCGCCCGCACGCCGACCGCGGAGCCCAATCCTGCACCGCTGCTGGCCGGCGCGCTGGTCGCCTCGCCGGGCAGGTTCGACGGCAAGGCGATGCATATGATCGGCGTCGAGGTCGAGATCTCCTTCCATATCGTGCGGGACATTGCAGCCCGCAGCCAGCCGGTCGGCCGCGACGAGGCGCTTGCCGCCGTGGGCGACGCCTTCGTCGGCATGGAAATCGTCGACACGCGGCTCGCGAACTTTAAACACGTCGATCCCGAATGGCTGCTGGCTGACAACCAGATGAACCAGGCGCTGGTCGTGGGCGGATCGATCGCGAACTGGCAGGGCCTCGATTGGGCGAACCTGCAGGTGCGGCTCGTTGTGGATGGCAAGACCATCATCGACCAGAAGGGCGGCCTCGGTGCCGTCGATCCTGTCCGGCCGCTCGCCTGGATGATCGATCACGCCGTGCGCGAACGCGGCGGCATCCGCAAAGGCCAGGCGATCACGACCGGTTCGTGGACCGGCCTTCTTTACTTCCAGCCGGGCGCGCAGGCGCGCGGCGAATTCGTCGGGTTGGGCGCGGTCCGGAAGAAGAATGGCGCCTAGTAGTACCAGCCGGGATACGGGTAGCCGCCCCAGGGACCCCAGTCCCAGTCGTTCATCGAGTTGATGTTGGCGGTCATCTGCTGCTCGTCCGCCATGTTCTTCTGGAAGACGTTCGCCTGATACTTGCCGTAGGCGGCCTGGTTGCCGACATAGAGGCAGACGCAGACCGTCGGGTCCGGATAGACGTAGAAGACCTGGCCGTTCTTGATCTCGCGCGAGAACTTGTGCGGCGGCAGGTTCTTGAACGAGGCCTGGCGTGCCGGGGTATTGGCGGGGACGAACTTGAAACCGGCCGCGGCCATCATGTCTTCCTTGCCACCGATGACCTGCTGAGGGTTCTGGCAGGCGGCGACGGCAGCGCACAGTCCCAGAATTGCAAGAGTTGATCCAACCTTAACCATCGCTTCCTCCCAATTGAGCAGTCCTAGGCGCCCATCCATTCAGGCGCCTGTCCATTTTGGCGCCCGTTTCTCCAGGAACGCCGCCATGCCTTCGCGAAAATCGGCGCTACCGTAAGCCAACCGGATCAAATCGTCGATGCTCTCGTCAGCGATCCGGGCCTGTAGGCGGCGGAGCGCCTCCTTGGTCACCTGCAGGGTCAGCGGGGCATGGCCCGCGACGGTCCGCGCCACTTCCTCGGCCCGGGCATGAAGGGCCGCCATGTCGGGCACGACCTCGCTCACCAGCCCGGCCGCCAGGGCCGTTGGCGCATCCATCAGCTTGGCGAGGAAAATCATCTCCTTCACCCGCTGCGGGCCGATCAGGGCCGCCAGACGGGCATAGTTCGACATCGACAGGCAGTTGCCCAGCGTGCGCGAAATCGGGAAGCCGAACTGGGCGTTGGCGGCAGCCAGCCGGAGATCGCAGACGGCGGCGATGGCGGCCCCGCCGCCGGTGCAGAACCCGGAGATGGCCGCGATGGTCGGTACCGTGCAGCGCTCGATGGCGTCCAGGATGCGATCCATCTTGCGCTCGTAGCCGATGCCGTCTTCCCCGCCCTCGAAACTCTTGAATTGGGCGATGTCGGTGCCGGCGGCGAAGGCCTTTTCGCCCGCACCGGTGACGACCAGCGCCTTCACGTCCCGGGTCTTGCCGATCCCGATGCAGATTTCGGCCAATCCCTCATACATCGCGAAAGTAAGGGCATTGCGTGCCTGGGGTCGGTTGAAAGTGACCCAACCTATGTCGCCACGCTTGTCGTAGAGCAGTTCTTGGGTCATTTCAGGGTTCCATTCACGATCCGCATCGTAGACGAGACACCATGGCGTTGGAACGGCTTCTAAAGGGCTTCTCGGACTTCCGTCTGGGCTACTACCGCGAGCATCTCGATCTGTTCGATCGTCTGGCGTCGGAAGGCCAGTCGCCGAAGATCCTGATCGTGGCGTGCGCCGATGCCCGCGTCGATCCCGGGATCCTGACGCAGACGGTGCCCGGCGAGCTCTTCACCGTGCGCAACGTGGCGGCGATGGTCCCGCCGGCGCAGTTTCCGCCGGATGCCCGGCATCACGGCACGTCGGCGGCCATCGAGTTCGCCGTGAGGGGCCTCGGCGTCGAGCATGTGGTCGTGCTGGGACATGCCTTGTGCGGCGGCATCGGTGCCCTGGTCGACGGCCGGGGCAGCGTCTATGCCGACTACGACAATCTCTCGACCTGGACCAGCATCGCCCAGGAGACGCGTGATCTCGTGGTGCAGGAGCTGAAGGGCCGCCCGCGCGACGAGGTCGCCCGGGCCGTCGAACAGGCCGCGGTGCTGAACAGCGTAAAAAACCTGATGAGCTTCCGCTGGATTGCCGACAAGGTCGAAGCCGGCACGCTGGTGCTGCACGCTTGGTGGTTCAACATGACCAAGGGCCAGCTCTACGCCTTCAATCCCGCGACGGCCGTCTTCGATCCGGTCGTGGGCTTCACGGTCGAGCCGACCGTGGGCCGCGGCACGGCGCTGTCATCGATCACGCCGGAGCGCTTCGTCGCCGCGATTGCGGGCAAGAAGCCAGATTTCTAGGACTCTTCCGGACCGCGCGCGTCTCGCGCACTCATGACCATGAGCGAGCCGGAGGCTCGCGGTCCGGAAGATGATGAATCTTAGTTCGCGAGCGACGCGATCGCGGCGTCGACGCCGCCCGGCGCGAACGGCACGCCGGCGGTCTTCATCGCGAGTTCGGTCGTGGCCAGGCAGCCCAGCAGCATCGGCTCGTTGAGGTCGCCCATGTGGCCGATGCGGAACACCTTGCCCATCAGCGGCCCCAGCCCGCCGCCCAGCGACAGGTTGTAGCGATCGACGGCGATCTTGCGGAAGCCGTCGGAGCTGATGCCCTCCGGCATCATCACCGCCGTCACCGAATTGGAAAGCCGATCCGTCGCCTGGCCGTAGAGCTGCGGGCCCTTGCCGTCGGCGCCCCAGGCGCGCACGGCGGCGCGGGTCGCATCGGCGAGGCGGGCATGGCGGGCGAACACGCCGTCGAGAGTTTCTTCTTCGAGCATCCTGAGCGATTCCTGGAGACCGAAGAACATGTGCACCGGCGCGGTGCCGACGAACTTCTGCGGCGAGCGGCCGTTCATCATCTCCCAGTTCCAGTAATGACGCGGCGCCTTGTTCTTGCGCGAGACCTCGATGGCCTTGTTGCTGACGCCGGTCAGCGACATGCCGGTCGGCAGCATCAGGCCCTTCTGGCTGCCGCCCACGGTCACATCGACGCCCCAGGCGTCCATCTTGTATTCCATGCTGGCGAGCGAGGAGATGGTGTCGCTGAGCAGCAGGGCGGGATGCTTGGTCTCGTCCATGGCGCGG
>JAUXRT010000442.1 GCA_030681635.1 Reyranella sp. | reverse complement strand
AGCTCGCCGAAAATCCCGAGGGCAACCTGGTACCGAAACAGATCGAGTACGCCCGCACCATCCACGGCGCCGGCACCGACCTGTTGAACCTGATCAGCGACATCCTCGACCTCAGCAAGATCGAATCGGGCACGGTGACCGACGATGCCGAGGAGATCTTCTTCACCAAATTGCTGGAGACGGTCGCCCGTCCGTTCCGCCACCAGGCCGAATCGCAGGGCCTCAGCTTCGACGTCCAGATCGACCCCGGCCTCGGCCGCTCGATCGTGACCGATTCCAAGCGCCTGCAGCAGATCCTGAAGAACCTGATGTCCAATGCACTGAAGTTCACGGCGCAGGGCAGCGTCCGCATGCGCGTCCTGCCGGCGCGCGCCGGCTGGCGGCCGGACAATCTGGCGCTCGGCCAGGCGAGCTCGGTGGTCGCCTTCGAGGTCACCGACACCGGCGTCGGCATTCCGGTCGAGAAGCAGAAGATCGTGTTCGAGGCCTTCCAGCAGGCCGACGCCAGCACCAGCCGCAAGTATGGCGGCACCGGCCTCGGCCTCGCCATCAGCCGCGAGCTCGCGGCGCTGCTGGGCGGCGAACTGACGCTGCGCAGCACGCCGGGCATCGGCAGCACCTTCACGCTCTTCCTGCCGACGCTGTACACCGGCCCGCGCACGGCCGTGCGCGCCGCCACACCGGGCGCCGCGCCGCTGCCGCAGGTGGCGCTGCCCGAGCATGTGGTCGATCAGTTCCCCGACGATCGTCCCAACCTGCAGCCGGGCGACCGCACCTTGCTGATCGTCGAGGACGATCCCAACTATGCCGGCATCCTGGTCGACGCCGCCCACACCGCGGGCCTGAAAGCCATCGTGACGCAGCGCGGCGCCGAGGCGCTCGACCTCGCGCTGGAATACAAGCCGGTCGCCATGTCGCTCGATATCTTCCTGCCCGACATGCTGGGCTGGAACGTGCTCAGCCAGTTCAAGCGGACGCTCGAAACCAGGCACATTCCGGTGCAGATCCTGAGCATGGACGAGGATCGCCAGCAGGGCCTGGCACGCGGCGCCTTCTCCTACCTCAACAAGCCGACCACGACCGAGGGCTTGAACCTGGCGCTGTCGCGCATCAACGACTACGTGAAGCCGCGCCGCAAGCGGCTGCTGATCGCCGAGGACAACGAGGCCGAGCGGTTTGGCGTGAGCGAGCTCCTGTCCCACCCCGACATCGAGATCGCCGTCGCCGGCACCGGCCGCGAGGCGCTCGAGGAGCTGCGCAGCCAGCGTTACGACTGCATGGTGCTCGACCTGCGGCTGCCCGACATGTCGGGCTTCGAGGTGCTGGAGGAGATCCAGCGCGACGAGGCGCTGGCCGACCTGCCGGTGGTCGTATTCACCGGCCGCGAGCTCTCGGCCGAGGAGGACGCTCGCCTGCACACCATGGCGCGCAGCATCGTGGTCAAGGGCGCGGCCTCGCCCGAGCGGCTGTTCGACGAGACCGCGCTCTTCCTGCACCAGGTCGCGGCCGACCTGCCGGCCGAGAAGAAACGCATGCTGGAACGCCTGCACAGTTCCGACGAGGTGCTGGCGGGCCGCACGGCGCTGGTGGTCGACGACGACACGCGCAACATCTTCGCGCTGTCGAGCGCGCTGGAGCGCCGTGGCATGAACGTGCTGACGGCAACCACGGGCCGCGAGGCGATCTCGCTGCTGGAAGCCTCGCCCGAGGTCGCGATCGTGCTGATGGACATCATGATGCCGGAGATGGACGGCTACGAGACGATCGCGCTGATCCGCGGCAATCCCGCGCTCCGGCGGCTGCCCATCGTCGCCCTCACCGCCAAGGCGATGAAGGGCGATCGCGAGAAGTGCCTGGAAGCCGGCGCGTCGGACTATCTCGCCAAGCCGGTCAACACCGAGCAGCTGTTCAGCGCGCTCCGGCTGTGGCTGCACCGCTGATGGACAAGGTCAACATCCTGCTGGTCGACGACCAGCCCGCCAAGCTGCTCGCCTACGAGGTCATCCTGGGCGAGCTAGGCGAGAACCTGATCACGGCCAGCAGCCCGCAGGAGGCGCTGGGCGTCCTGCTCAAGACCGAGGTGGCGGTCGTCCTGATCGACGTCGTCATGCCCGGCATCGACGGCTTCGAGCTGGCCGCCATGATCCGCGAGCACCCGCGCTTCCAGAAGCTCGCCATGATCTTCGTCTCGGCCGTCCAGATCGCCGAGACCGACCATCTGCGCGGCTACGAGATCGGCGCCGTCGACTACGTGACGGTGCCGGTGGTGCCGGAGGTGCTGCGCGCCAAGGTCAAGGTCTTCCTCGAGCTCTACCGCAAGACCCGACTGCTCGAGGAGATGAACATAGAACTCGAGCGCCGGGTCGCGGCCCGCACCGCCGAGCTCGAGGCCCAGACCGAACGGCTGCAGCAGAGCGAGGAGCGCCGCTCCATCGCGCTCTCGGCCGGCGACATGGGCTCATGGGAGGTCGATCTCGCGAGCGGCCGCATCGCGTGGGACGAAGGCCCCTTTCGCATCTTCGGCGTCGATCCCGCCACCTTCGAGCCCACGATCGGGCGCATCGAGGCGATGATGCATCCCGACGACCGCGGCAAAAGCTCCGTCGCCGCGCTCGCGGAAATGAGCGAGCCCCGCTTCCAGACCGAGTTCCGGATCGTGCGGCCGAGCGGCGAGGTCCGCTGGTGCTACGGCGCCGGCATCATCGCGCGCGACGCCGCGGGCAAGCCGGTGCGCATGAACGGCGTCACCGTCGACATCACCGAGCGCAAGCGCGCCGAGGAACGCCAGGTGCTGCTGGCGCGCGAGGTCGACCACCGCGCCAAGAACACGCTGGCCGTCGTGCTCTCGGTGCTGCGCCTGACCAAAGCGAGGACCACGCCGGAATTCATCTCGACCGTCGAGGGCCGCATCCATGCGCTGGCCGCAACCCACAACCTGCTGTCGGCCACGCACTGGGAAGGCGCCGACCTTGCCAAGATCGTCGAAGAGGAGATGGCGCCCTATCACGCAAGCCACCGCCGCCGCGTTGTGACCGCGGGACCCGCCGTGGTGCTGCTGCCGGCCACCGCGCAGGCCGTGGCGCTGGCGGTCCACGAACTTGCGACCAACGCCGCCAAGTACGGCGCACTCTCGACCGATACCGGCACGCTCAAGCTCGAGTGGAAGGTCGGGCCCGAGGCCGTCGTGCTCGACTGGCGCGAAACCGACGGCCCCTCGACCGTGGAGCCGCGGGCGCTGGGCTTCGGCCTCACCATCGTGCGCTCCAGCATCGAGGCGCAGTTCCGCGGCGGCGTCGTCTACGACTGGCGCCCCGAGGGGCTGCACTGCACCCTGTCGATCCCGAGCGCCCAGGTCGCGGCCCCCGAACCGGCCGGCAACGTCGCCCAGCCGGCAGCACCCGCCAACGGGCGGCGCAAGCGCCGCAGCCTCGCCGACAAGCGCCTGCTGGTGGTCGAGGACGAGCTGCTGGTCAGCATGCTGGTCAAGAGCATGCTGGTCGATCTCGGCGCCGAGGTTGTCGGTCCCTGCGGCCGCCTGGCCGACGGCGTGGCGGCGGCCAAGGCCGAGCGCCTCGACGGCGCCATCCTCGATCTCAATCTCGCCGGCGAAGCGGCCGATCCGCTGGCCGATCTCTTGCTGGCGCGCGGCGTGCCGTTCGTGTTCATCACCGGCTACCAGCGCGACAGTCTCGACCGGCGCTTCGCCAACGTGCCCGTCCTGCAGAAGCCGATCGACGCCGGCGCGCTCGAGCGCGTGCTGCTGTCGCTGCTCGACACCAAGCCAGCGCTGCAGGCGGGCGTCTCTACGGCTTGATCGACACGCAGGCCGGGTCGATCGCAGCGTTGGCGATCTCGACGAAGCGCTCCAGCGGGCAGGCGTTGTCGCGGGCATAGGCGCTGCAGGCCGGCAGCTCGACCGCCACCATGCCGGGCGGATTGTCGATCGTGAGCTGCGTGTTGTTGCGCAGCTGCTCCGGCGTCTGGGCATAGAAGGCCATCCGCACATAGCGCGGGCCGTTCGGGCCGGCGCGCAGCAGCTCGAAGGCGAGCGCGCTGCCCGGCGGGGCTTCGTTGTCCTGGTAGCCCTTGATCGCCCAGCCGAGGTTGAGCAGCCCCGCGATGTTCACGATGTTGGTGTCATGGCCCAGCAGCATGCCGAAGCGCACCGGCTGGGCGATGTGCGGCCCGCCCGGAAACTTGTGGCCGTCCTGCAGCGACGCCACGATCGTCGCCAGCATGTTCGATCCCCGCTGCTGGGCGATCGGCTTGGTCTTCTCCGTCAGGTCGAGATGGAGGCGACGGACTTTTAGCACATCGCGCAGTCTGTCGCTGTCGAGGCGGCCCCAGGCGACGTCGTTGGCCGGCATGCCCTGGGCGCTTTCCATCAGGAAATTCTCCGCCGCCATCGAGCCGATGGCGACCGGCCCCTTCAGGGCGACGCCGCCGGCCGGATCCGGCACGATCGCCGATGCCTCGGCCGCGAGACCGCAGGTGGCACCCGAACCCGCCGCGCCCGGCGGGCAGAGCGTCGATTGCAGCAGCGTGAGCTGCGGCGCGTATTCGCGCTGCACCGAGCTGAAGTCGCCGCCGATGCGCGCCAGGATGGCGGCGCGGTTGCTGGCCGCATCCATCGGGCACGACGCCGAGGGCGGCGGGTGGAACAGCGGATCGGGCTTCGACTGGTCGGCCTGGTGCTTCAGGAGCGGCGTGAGGCAGCGCATGTAGAGGCCGCCCAGGGTCGAGAGCGCCGCCCATTCGGTGCGCTTGTCGAAATCGACCCACAACACGACGGTGCCCGGCCGCGGACAGATGGCTTCCTCGATCAGGCCGCGGCCGCCGTAGAGGATGCGAAAGAACTGGCCCATCTGGTGGCCGAGGTCGGCGCCGCGCGGCGTCAGGTCGCCCGGCGCGACCGGCCAGCTGGGCCAGGGCGAGGTGGCGAATTTGGCGAGCTCCTGCGGCGACTGGGCCGGCGCCTGCACGCTGTGACGGCCGAGCATCACCACCCGTTCCGTCTGCCAGCCCGGCGGGATCGGCGGGACCTGGGCCCCGGCCGGCGCAAGGCCCGCCATCAGCCCCACCATCAGCATCGACACGAGAACGGCGGCGAACGGACGAAATTTCATTGCAACATTCCGGAACGAGAACACGCTCCGAGCCTACCCTATGGAATGCGCGCCCGGTAGCGTCAGCCAGCCGTCGTGCGGTCCCACCAGTCGCGCGTGCGGTACCAGGCGCCGACCAGGGGCAGAACCCATTCCGGATTGCCGTTGTAGAACGGCACGGTCGGAAACGGCTGGCCATCGAAGGCATTGATGGCTGCGTTCGAGCCGCCGGCGATCTTCTTGGCCGTCTGGTAGCCGAGGTAGCTCATCATCGCGACGCCCGAGCCGTTGCACGCCATCAGATAGTGCATGCCCTGCTCCTGGCCCATGTGCGGCAGGAAGTCGAAGGCGAAGGCCACGTTGCCCGTCCAGGCATGCGTCACCTTGGTGCCTTTTAGCTGCGGCCAGCGCTCCAGCATGTAGCCGTGCAGCACCGGCGCGCTGACCTCGGGCGCCACC
>JAUXRT010000438.1 GCA_030681635.1 Reyranella sp. | reverse complement strand
TCCAGGTCATGAAGGAGCTCGGCCACTTCCCGATGAGCGAGAACCCGGCGAAGTTCCGCGAGTACATCCTGCCGGTGCTGGACAGGATCGCGCGCTAGAGGATCTGGAAGACCTCGTAGACCGGCCCCGTCGGCTCGCGCCGGCCGGTCGACACGCAGACGATGCGGTTCAGGAACCGGTACTTCTCCGACGAGGTCTCGAACCACGGCGTTGCACGGAAATAATATTGGCTGGGATCGACCTTCTCGCCCTTGTTGAGCTGCTCGATCACCCAGGCCGGGCCGTGCCGCATGCCGCGATAGCTCATGTAGATAAGGTGGTCGTCGTCGGTCTTGAGCGTCAGGCGGACGTCGAGTTGCAGGATGCCGTCGCGCCGCATCAGCAGCCAGTCTCCGCCCGGCGACGGCAGCACACTGCCCCGCAGCTCCTCGCCCTCGAAGCTTCCGCCGGTGACGGTGGCGATGCGGCGACGACCATAGGGCGTCTCGCCGACGTCCGTCATGTTCGGATCGACGTTCAGGGTCAGGGTAAAGAGGTGCGAAGAGCGCAGTTTCGGGTCGGTCATCGTGTCCTCAGATCTTGCTGCCGCGGCCAGCCCAGTAGGGCTCCCGCAATTCCCGTTTCATGATCTTGCCGATGGTGCTGCGCGGTAGCGAGTCGCGAATTTCGACCGCCACGAGGTGCTGCGTCTTGGCAAGCTGGCCATTGGCCCATTCGCGAATCTCCTCCGGCGTCGCCGTGGATCCCGGCGCCAGAACCGCAAGCGCCATCGGCGATTCGCCCCATTGGTCGCTCGGGATCCCGATCACCGCCACGTCGATCACGCCGGGATGCCGAAGCAGCATCACCTCGATGTCGGCGGCGTAGACGTTGAAGCCGCCGGAAATGATCATGTCCTTCTTGCGATCGAGCAGGACGACGAAGCCATCCTCGTCGATCTTGCCCATGTCTCCCGACTTGAAGAAGAGACGGCCATCGCGATCGTGCCAGAAGAGCTCGCGCGTCTTGTCTTCCTTCTTGTAGTAGCCCTTCATCATCAGCGGGGCGCGGCCGGCCAGCTCGCCCACTTCGCCCTGCGGCAGCACCCGGCCCTGCTCTTCCAGCACAACGATCTCGCTGCCCAGGCCCGGCTTACCGACGGTGTGGAGCTTGTCGGGGTTGAGGTTGGCCTCGAGCGTGCAGCTCCCTGCTCCCTCGGTAAGCCCATAGATCTCGATCAAACGGCCCGGCCAGCGGGCCAGGCAATCCGCCTTGATCTGCGCCCTGAGCGGCGCGCTGGTCGAGAGCTTGGCCTTGAACGCGCTGAGGTCGTACTTGCCGAAGTCCGGGTGCGCGAGGACGCGCTGATACTGTACCGGCACCAGCATGGCGTGCGTCACGCGCTCCTGCTGGGCGATTTCCAGGAACCTCGGCACGTCGGATTTGGTCATCAGAATGGTGGTGCCGCCGACGCCGACCGTCGCCAGGACCGAGACGAGCGTCGTGTTGGAATAGAGCGGCGTCGACGCCAGAGAGATCGTGTCCGGGCCATAGTCGAACGCGGTGAAGCGCACGGCCAGCATGTCGCGCATCACATGACTATGCAGGATGCCCTTGGGCAGGCCCGTGGTGCCGGAGCTGTAGATGATGTTGAAGTCGTCGAGCCCGCCGATCGGCACCGAGAAGGAATCGTCGCCGGCCGATGACAGCCATTCCTCGAAGTTCCGCCAGCCCGGCCGGGCAAAATCGTAGGCGATGCGACCGCCGGGGATCAGCTTGCCGAGCCGATCCTCGTAGGGCTCCACCAGGCTGCGATACTGATCCGACAGGAACAGGACCTTGGCGTCGCAATCGTCGACCATCTTCTCGAGCGAGTCGGCCGCTGCCATGGTCGACAGCGGCACGACGCAGGCGCCGGCCCTGAGGCCGCCCATGAAGGTCTCCAGATACTCGACCGAATTGGCGGCGAGGATGGCGACCTTGTCGCCGCGGCCGACACCCATGCCGGCCAGGCTGCGCGCGATCCTGTTCACGCGCCGGTCGAAATCCCGCCAGCTGCGCACCGTGCCTTCGCATTTGACCGCAGGCTTGTCGGGAAAAAGCGCGGCATTGCGCGCCACGCGCACGGGGATCGAGAGGAACTCGGGAAAGTCCGCGTCTGTCGGTTGCGGCACCAACATCTGGTCGGAACCCATCGCGGACCGCCCCCGCTACTTCTTGGGTTCGACCGTTTCCACCGGGCCGCCCGCCTTCTTCCAGGCGCCGAAGCCGCCCTCGAAGTGGGCGACCGGCGTCAGGCCCATGTCCTGCGCTGTCTTGGTCGCGAGCGCCGAGCGCCAGGCGCCGGCACAGAAGAACACGAACTTGTTGCCGGTCTGGAAGAACTCCTTGGCATAGGGGCTCTTGGGATCGATCCACATCTCGAGCATGCCGCGCGTCACGTTGATGGCACCCGGGATCGTGCCGTCGCGCCACAGTTCGCGCGGATCGCGGATGTCGATGAAGGTGATCCCCGACGAGCCATGGGCCTTCATCGCTTCGGCCAGCGGCAAGGTCTCGATCGCGGCATTGGCCTCGTCGACCATCTGCTGAACGGTCTTCTTGATCTCGAGCGGCATCGGCTCATCCTCCCTGCACGTAAGCCAGTCTACTTCGCCGGAACATTCCCGGCGAGTTCGGCCAACCATACATCGGGGCTGCCGTCGGAAGGCGCGCGCCAATCGCCGCGCGGCGACAGCGAGCCGCCCGACGAAATCTTCGGACCGTTAGGCAGTGCCGAGCGCTTGAACTGGTTGGTGAAGAAGCGACGCAGAAAGAGCGTCATCCACTTCTTGATCTCCACCAGCGTGAAGGCGCGCTTCGCGTCGGCCGGCAGATTGGCGGGCCAGGCGCCTTTGGCTTCGTCGTGCCACGCATTCCAGGCAAGGAAGGCGATCTTGGACGGCCGGAAGCCGAATCGTGTCAGGTAGAACAGGTTGAAATCCTGCAGCGCATAGGGACCGACCGACTGCTCGGTCGACTGGATGGCGCCGCTTGCCCCGGCCGGAATCAATTCCGGCGAGATTTCCGTGTTGAGAATGTCGTGCAGGGTCTTGGCCGTGTCCTTGTCGACGTCGCCGGAGGCGGCAACGAAACGGATCAGGTGCTGGATCAGCGTCTTGGAGACCGACCCGTTGGGATTGTAGTGGGACATATGATCGCCGACGCCGTAGGTGCACCAGCCGAGGCCCAGCTCGGAGAGATCACCGGTGCCCACCACCATGCCGCCATGCTGGTTGGCGAGGCGGAACAGATAGTCGGTGCGCAGGCCCGCCTGCACGTTCTCGAAGGTGACGTCGTAGACCTTCTTGCCGCTGCCGAAGGGATGGCCGATGTCCTTCAGCATCTGCAGGGCCGACGGCTTGATGTCGATCTCCGCCGCCGTCACGCCCAGCTCGCGCATCAGGCGCCAGGCGTTCTGGTGGGTTTTGTCCGACGTGCCGAAGCCCGGCATGGTGAAGGCCAGCACGTTCTTGCGATCGAGGCCGAGCAGGTCCATCGCCCGGCAGGTCACCAGCAGCGCATGGGTCGAATCGAGGCCGCCCGACACGCCGATGACCGCCTTGCCGACGCGGCTCGACTGCAGGCGCTGGGCCAGGCCCTGGATCTGGATGTTGTAGGCCTCGTAGCAATTGTCGCGCAGCTTGGCCGGATCGGACGGCACATAGGGAAAGCGTTCTATGGCGCGCTGCAGTTTGACGCTCTTCCTCGGCGCGTCGAGTTCGAAGGTGACGGTGCGGAAACGCGTCACCCTAGTGCCCTCGTTCGCCGCTCAATCGGCGAAGCCGTTGTAGCGCAGCCGCTCGTGGCGGATGCGGCCGAGTTCGAGATCGGCCTGGCGGGTCGTCGGGTGCGGGGCGAGGCGCTGGGCCGCC
>JAUXRT010000415.1 GCA_030681635.1 Reyranella sp. | reverse complement strand
GTGCCGACGATGACGCCCCACAGCATGGCGACGGAGAAGCTGTAGAGGACGGGGCCGCCGAACAGGACCAGCGCGCCCAACGCCACGAACACGGTTCCCGAGGTCATCAGGGTGCGCGACAGGGTTTCGTTGATGCTGATGTTGAGCAGCTCGACCAGGCCGAGCTTCTTGTAGCGCCGCATGTTCTCGCGGACGCGGTCGAAGATCACTACCGTGTCGTTGATCGAGTAGCCGGCGATGGTCAGCACCGCGGCGAGCGCGGTCAGGCTGAAATCGAGCTGCAGCAAGACGAAGATGCCGAGTGTCGTGAGCACGTCGTGCACCATGGCGATCAGGGCGCCGACGCCGAACTGCCATTCGTAGCGGAACCAGACATAGACGACGATGGCGCCCATGGTCGCCAGCACCGCCCAGATGCCGCTCACCATCAGCTCGTCGCCGACCTTGGGGCCGACCGATTCGGTGCCGCGGATCTCGTAGTTGGTGCCGATCGCGTCCTCGACCTGCTTGATCGCCACCTGCTGGCACCACTCGGCCTGCTGCTCCGGCGTCATGTCGACCTTGGCGGTGTTGGTCGCGCCGCGCGGCAGCTGCCGCTCGACGATGGTGAGGCCGACGCGGCTCACCGCATCGCGCCAGCCGGCGCCGTCGAGCGCCGCCGGCGACGTGAGTTCGACATCGCCGGTGCCGGCCGCGCCCGGCTTGGCCTGCCAGCCCGCGCCGGCGCGCTTCTGCAGCACGCGCTGGGCGCCGGCCACGCACTGCGGGCCGCCGTCCTGGCGCTGGATGCGGATCAGCACGGTGCTGGCCTCGCCGAATTCCTGCAACGAAACCTCGCCGACGCCGAGCGCGCCGACGGTGCTGCGCAGCGTATCGAGCTGGGCCACGCCCGTCTTGGCGCGCGCCTGAATGGCGATGCCGCCCTTGAAGTCGATGCCGAAGTTCAGCCCGACGAAGACGACGCCCAGGATCGCCACGATGTTGATCAACGTCGACAGGATCAGGGCGGCCTTGCGCTGGCCGAGGAAGTCGAACTTCTTCTTGAAGGCGAATAGATGAACGGGCTTCCACATGACGGCGCGCCCTCAGATCAGCAGTTCGGTGGGACGGCGCCAACGCACCCAGACCGACAGCAGCATGCGCGTGAAGATCGTCGAGCTGAACATCGAGGTCAGCAGGCCGAGCGACAGGGTGGTGGCGAAGCCGCGGATCGGCCCGGAGCCGAAGCCGAACAGCAGCACGGCCGCGATCAAGGTCGTGAGATTGGCGTCGATGATGGCCGACATGGCGCGCTCATAGCCGGTGGCGATCGAGCTGAAGGCCGATCGGCAGAGTGCCTTTTCCTCGCGCACTCGCTCATAGATCAGCACGTTGGAATCGACGGCCATGCCGACCGTCAGCACGAGGCCCGCCATGCCCGGCAGGGTGAGCGAGGCGCCGAGGATCGACATGCCGGCGAACACCATCAGCAGGTTGACCAGCATGGCGAGGTTGGCGAAGCCGCCGAATATCGGCCCGTAGGCCACGAACATCACCAGCGCCACCAGCACGGTGCCGACGATCGCTGCCACCGTGCCGGCACGGATGGCATCGGCGCCAAGGTCGGCGCCGACCGTGCTTTCCTGGATGATGGTGAGCGTGGCCGGCAGCGCGCCGGAGCGCAGCAGCAGCGCCTGCTCCTGGGTCTGCTGGGTGGTGAAGGAGCCGGTGATGATGCCGCTGCCGCCGCAGATCGCGCTCTGGACGACAGGCGCGCTGATGATCTCGCCGTCGAGCTGGATCGCCAGCCGCTTGCCGATGTTGGCCCGGGTGGCGGCGCAGAAGGCGCGGCCGCCGGCCGAATTGAAGGTGAAGCTGATGATCGGCCGGCCGCCCTGCTGCTGCTCGAAGGTGGCCTTGGAATCGTCGAGGTCCTCGCCGCCTACGACCACGCGCTTCAGAACGGGCAGGCACTGCGGCTGGTAGCGCCGGCAGACCTGCTCGGGCGACAGCCGGGGATTGGCCGCCTGGATGTCCTCCCACGCCTTGGGATTGCTCCGTCGCAGCTCCTGCAGACCCTCGCGGGTCGGCACCAGGAAGGTGGTGGGCGGCACCGTCGCGGGGATGTTCGCGCCGGCCGCGGCCACGTCCTCGTTCACCAGATGGAAGGTGAGCTTGGCGGTCTGGTTGATCTTGCGCTTGAGGTCGGTGGTGTCCTTGATGCCGGGCACCTGCAGCAGGATGCGCTCGTCGCCCTGGCGGGTGATGGTGGGCTCCAGCGTGCCGGTCTCGTCGACGCGGCGGCGCAGGATCTCGATCGACTGGTCGATCACTTCCTTCTTGCGGCGGAACAGTTCTGCGTCGGAGTAGGCGAGCCGGATGGTGTCGCCGCTGCCCGAGACCACGAGCGTGGGGTCGAGGGTGCGGATCGCCTCGATCGCCTTGGGCCGCTGGGCCTCGTCGCGCAGGCTGATGATCAACGCGCGGCCGGGCTCGACATTGATGTCCTTGAACGTGACCTGCTGCTTGCGGAGCTCGGCGCGCACCGAGTCGGACAGGTTGTTCAGCCGTTCGGTGAGCACGCTGCGCAGGTCGGCTTCCAGCAGGAAGTGGGCGCCGCCGCGCAGGTCGAGGCCAAGGCCGATCCGGCTCTGGGAATACCAGTGCGGCAGCACGTCGAGGACGCTGCCCGGCAGCAGGTTGGGCAGGGCGAAAAGGCCCGACAACACCGTGATGGCGATGATGACGATGGTCTGCCAGCGCGGAAGATTGAGCATCCCGACCTACTTCTCCAAGCTGGTTCGGCTACTTCTTGCCGCCGAACAGGCTGCCGAACAGGCTCTTCCTTTCGGCCGCCGGCGCCGGCGGCGGCAGCATCGGCTTGTCGTCCTCGTCGCCGTCCTTGGCGCCGCGCACCGATTCGCCGCGGGTCAGGATATCGGTGATGGTCTGCTTGACGATGCGAACCCACACGCCGTCGGCAAGTTCCACCTGCAACTCGTTG
>JAUXRT010000411.1 GCA_030681635.1 Reyranella sp. | reverse complement strand
ACCAGTTTGCCGTTGTCCCAGCGCGCCTCGGCCGGGGCCTCGCAGGCAGCGCCGTTCTTCTGCACGAAGCTCACCTTACCCTTGCCCTTGTCGTCCAGCGTATAGCTGGGGCGCAAATCCTTCTCGCCGCTGGCCGTTGCCAATCCGGTGCGGGAGCGCCAGTCGCCCTTCAGAAACGCGAGATCCTGCTTCTGCTTGGCTTCCGGCGGCACGACCATCGGCTTGGGCTCGTCCTTCTTCGGTTCGTTCTTCGGATCATTTTGCGCGCCGGCACCCTTGTTCTTGTCCTGCCCGTCGGGCGCCTTCACGTCGTTCCTGCCGTCGGTCTTGTCGGCAACGTTAACGCCGGGAGGCGGGACCGGTTCCGGTCCGGCGCCGCGCTCGATCGGCGCGCCGGGGATGACGCCGCCCGCGATCACGCCGCCCGGTCCGACGATGCCGGCCGCGCAATCGCCGCCGCGCCGCGCCAGATCGTCGGTGAGGCGCGCCAGCTCCATCCGCAGGTTCTCATTGTCCTGCAGCAGCGTGCCGGCGCGCGTCTGCTGCAACTCGAGCGGTTGGCGCACGGAGAGGCTGAGTGCCCGTTCCCGGGCTTCGGCTTCGAGATAGGGTTCCAAGCGCGGCAGATAGGGCCGCACCAGCCAGGCGAGCAGCGCCAGCATCAGCAGCAGCAGCAGCGCGAGCAGAAGCCACTGCCACCAGCTCGTGCGAGGGCCGACAGCGGCCAGCGCAGGAGCGGAGACCATCACTGCTTCAGGGCGCGCGACAGCCGGCGGCACGGGCGGGCTGGCGAGAAAGGCACCGGGCAGGCTGGCGTCGGCGGTAAAGCCCCAGAAGGTCATGACCGGCTTGCCGTCCACGAGGTAGAGCGTCTCCTCGCCAGGCGCGGTGAGGGCGTGGCGCAGCAGGCGGGCGAAGTTTCGTTCGGCGCTGGAACGTTCCGGTGACTCCATCGAGTCAGCCAATCGTGCCAGGTCGCCGTGCAGGCGTTGAACCTTGTCGAGTACCTGCGCGTGTTCGGCGCCACTGGTTTCGGAGAGGCGGCGGGCTTCGCCCTCAAAAGGCGCATACCAGTCGATGCGGCGTCCCGTGGGATCGACCTCGGGGATCGCCAGCAGATCGGCATGCTCGCGCGACAGGCGCGCGGCAATGGCGGCGCGCAACTGGCCGGCGGCGCGCCACACGGGATCACCTGCCAAGCCCAGCGCGCGGTAGCGCTGGAGCGGTTCACTTACGAGAAGCGGACCTGCGGCCATTTCTGTTCCTCAACGTGGGCAGGTTATGGCGTAGTTCCAACGTGTGCCCATCTGCTCGCCTGTTACGATGACATCGACCGAATAATCCCCGGCAACCGGCTTCCAGTCGAAGCCGAACCCGCCGCGGCCGCTGCGCGGTCCGCCGGTGCCGTTGAGCACCTGGCCGCGATAGATGACCTTAATGTCGTCGGGCCGTACATACAGATTGTAGTTGATGGCGACAAAACCAGGCTTGTCGCCCAGATAGTGCTTGTTGCGCGTAATGCCCTCGCCACCGGAATCGCCGGCCCAATTGCAGGGCAGCTGACCCGGTGGCGGCCGATTGGTCGGTGGCGCCGCAGGCGGCGGCGGTGCAGGCGCCGGCGGGGGCTTGGCCGCAACCTGCGGCGGTGGCGGAGGGGGCGGCGGCTTGGGCGGCTCGATCGGCTTGCATTGATCCAGCTTGCCCTTGAGATCGACCTGGAGAGCGGCGAGTTCGGCCTTGAGCCGTTTGTCGTCGCCCTGCGCCTCATCGAGCGATGCCTTCAGGAGCGGTGTTGGGTCGGGCGGCGCCTCGGGCGCCGGTGGCGCCGGCGTTTCGATGGTCGCGACATTCAGTGTCGGATCGACCGGGACGCAGGCGCGCAACAGCCACGAGGTGATCAGCAGGAGGAGCAGGAGCAGAAGGCCGAACAGCAAGGCGCTCAGCCAACGCGACCAACCGAGGCGGGCCGGCAGGGCCGCCATGGGGGCGCTCGCGAATGTGGCGACCGGCCCTTCCATCCTGGGCACGGGCGGCGACGCGAAGGTCTGAAGGCTCTGGGCAGCGTCGGCTTCGTAACCCCAGGCGACGATGACGGGCTGGCGATCGACCATATAGATGAAGTCGTCGGAAGGGCGGGCCGTCGCGAGTTCGAGCGAGCGCCCGATCAGGTGTGCCTCCTCGCTCGCGTCGGGTGATTGCAGTTGCGCACCCAGCGCGCGGATGGCGGCGAGATGGGTTTCGACCGTCGCCAATGCTTCGGCGCGTTCGCCTTCGCTGAGTTCGGCAAGGCGGCGGACAACGCCCGGGCGCGCGGCATACCAGTCGATCCCGTCGTCCGATTCGCGCATCTGCGGCTCGGCCAGCAGATCGGCAGGGCCGTCGCCCAGACGGCGGCGAATCACGGACAGGAGTTGGCCAGCCACGGCATGCAGCGGATCGCCGCGCACGCCGAGCGGCCGGACGCCCAGGCGCGTGGTCAGGATCAGGTTGGGGCGTTCGCCCATTCGATGCCGCTGGTTGTTGCCTACGGCAGCATAACAGGCGTCGAATCCGGCGGGTTTATGTCCGAGGCGAGATGTTTCCGCCCGGACTGAGGAATGCCACGGCCCCCGCCGCCTCCACCCGCACAATGGGTGTAGCGAAAACCGTCGACAGGCGCTCCGGGTCGAGGATCGGCCGGGTCGGCCCCAGGGCCGTCAGCCGGCCATCCTCGATGATGGCGACCCGGTCGGCATAGCGTGCCGCCATGTTGAGATCGTGCAGGACGGCCAGGACGCCCAGGCCGCGGTCGACCCGGCGCCGGGCGCTGGCCAGAGCGGCGTGCTGGTGGGCAAGGTCGAGACCGGCGATCGGCTCATCCAGCAGCAGGAAGGGCAGGCGCCCCGGATCGGCGTCACATTGCGCCAGGACGCGCGCGAGCTGCACGCGCTGGCGTTCGCCCCCCGACAGCACTGCATAAGGTCGGTCGGCGAAGGCCAGCGCCTCCGTCTCAGTCAGCGCCTGCTCGGCGAGGGCGCCGATCTGCCGGTCGGAAAGACGGCCGCGATGGGAGAGCAGGCCGAGGGAGGCGATCTGCAGGCCGGTGAAGTCGAAGGCGACCGTGGAATGCTGAGGCAATACGGCGCGCCGGTGCGCGAGATCGGCCTTCTTCCAGTGTGCGAGCGGCCGGTCGGCAAGCAGGACCTGGCCGGCCGCGAGCTGCCGGTCACCTGCCAGGGCGCTGAGCAGCGTGCTCTTGCCGGCGCCGTTGGGGCCGACCACGGCCAGGAACTCACCCGGCATCACCTCGAGGGAGATGTCGCGGATGAGGACCTTGTCGCGGGCCCTGACCTCAACCCCGATGGCTTGCAGGGCGCTCACAGGTTTCCCCGTGCGGCGCGGCCGGCGAGCAGCCAGAGGAAGAAGGGTCCGCCGACCAGGGCGGTCAGAATGCCGATCGGCAGTTCGGCCGGCGTGACCATGGTGCGGGCGAGCGCGTCGGCCAGCACCAGGAAGGCACCGCCGAACAGCGCCGCGGCGGGCAAGAGCGTACGGTGGGCGGGGCCCAGCAGCAGGCGCACGATGTGCGGCGCGATCAGGCCCACGAAACCCACAATGCCCGAGATCGCCACGCCCGCGCCGACCGCGAGGGCCACCTGTGCCACCAGGCGGCGCTTCAGCCGCTCGACGTCGACGCCGATGTGGCCGGCCTCGCGTTCGCCCAATGCCAGGGCATCGAGCAGATGTGCCGATGGCAGCAGCGTCGGGATGCTGATGGCCAGTACCAGCAGGGCAGGCGCGATCGCGGCCCACGTCACGGCGCCGAAGCCGCCCATCGTCCAGAAGATCAGCGTGCGCAACTGCTGCTCGTCGGCGACGAAGACCAGCATGCCGATGCCGGCCGAGGCGAGGGCGTTGATGGCGATACCGGCCAGCAGGAGCGTGCCCACCAGGGTGACGCCTTCGCGCGCCGCGATCCGGTAGACGACGATGGTGGCTGCGAGGCCGCCGAGGAAGGCGGCGAGCGGCAGGCACCACGGCCGCAAGCCCGGCGGCACGATGTGGAACACCTTCTCGCCCAGCACGATCACCGAGACGGCGGCAAGGGCCGCGCCGCTCGAGACGCCGAGCAGGCCGGGGTCGGCCAATGGATTGCGGAACAGACTCTGCATCGCCGCTCCGCCGGCGGCGAGTGCGGCGCCGACGGCGAAGGCTGCGACCACGCGCGGCGCGCGAATGGCGTAGAGCACCGCGGCCGTCGTGTCGTCGAGCGGTGCGCTGGACAGGCCGACGGCCGCCAGGAGCTGGTCGAACCCGACTGGGAACGCACCGATGCAAAGCGCGCTCACCACGCTCGCGGCCGCGGCGAGCGCAAAGAGCGGAATGGTGCGCGGCGACGCCTGCGCGATCATGGCGCGCGGGCGAGTTCGGGATGGAGGGCCGCCGCCAGTTCGAGCGCGGCTTGCGGCGTGCGTGGGCCGAAGCCCAGCAGCAGCAACGTGTCGAACTGCAGCACCTTGCCGGCCCGGCCCGCCGGCGTGCGGCGCACCGCCGGCTGATCGAGGATCGCCTCGATGCCGCCCATCGCCTGCACGGTCTGGGTTGTCACCAGCAGGAAGTCGGCGCGGGACGCGAGGACGGCCTCGGGCGTCAGCGGCCGGTAGCCGGCGTAGGCTTCGATCGCATTCGTGCCGCCGGCGAGGCGGATGATGCCGTCTGCCGCCGTGTCGCGGCCGGCCGCTTGGGGGGCGCCGCCGCCCATCGACAGCAGGAACAGCACGCGCGGCTTGTTGGTGGCCATCGCCAGCCGTTTCGTGAGGTCCGCCATCTCGGCACGGCCGCGCGCGATCATCGCATCGGCTTCAGTCGTCTTGCCCGTCACCTGTCCGACGGCCGCGATCTTGGCGATCACGCTGTCATAGTCGTAGTGGTCAGGCAGGACGAGGACCTTGACCCCCGTCGCGCGCAACTGGTCGAGCGTGGTCGCGGGCCCCGCGGCCGTGGTTGCGATCACCAGTGTCGGCTTCAGCGACAGCACGCCCTCGGCTGCCAGGGCGCGCATGTAGCCGACCTGTGGCAGCGCCCGTGCGGTCGCCGGGTACAGGCTGGTGGTATCGACACCTACCAGCAGGCCCTCGGCACCCAGCGCATAGACGATCTCGGTGAGGGCGCTGCCGACCGAGACGATGCGCGGGGGCACTTGCGCCCCCGCCGGCAGGGACGCCGCGGCCGCAGCGCCGAAGCCGAACGCCCCAAAGGTGAGCGAGAGGGCGTGGCGGCGTTTCATTAAGACGCCGCCTGCTTTTCGATGCGGGCCACCAGTGCACGCCACTGCTCGAGCTCGGGCTTGCCGGGCTTGCGCTCGCCGAACATCAGCAGGACGTTGCGGCCCTGGTCGTCGAAGGCCTCGATCGAGGTGACGATGCCGTCCGCGGTCGGCTTGCGCACGGAGAAGACGCGCACCACGCCGCGATCGCGCAGGTGGAGGTTGAAGGTCGGATCGAGCACGTTGAACCAGCCGTGTGTCTCGACCAGCCGCTTGACCGGGCCGGTGTGGATCTGGATGCAGCCGCGGTTGCCGACGAAGATCATGATCGGCGCGCCTTCGGCGCCAGCGGTCTCGATCGCCGAACGCAGCGCGCGCGCCGGCAGTTCGCGGGCCAGGTCCTCGCCGACCAGGCGCAGCGCCTGCACGCGGCCGACCTTGAACTTGCCCAGCATGCCGAAGAACTCGTGGGTGTCCTTCATCGCCCGCCAGGCCGCGCGCAGGCCCTCGATGTCGATGTCCGAGTCGGGACGATCGGGTGCATCGGGCGCACGCGGCGCGATCTTCAGGGCGACCGGTGCGGTGGCACGGTGGCGCGCGATCAGGGCGTCGAAGGCCGTCCGGTCGGTCTCATCGGTGGCGTAGATCTTGTGCACGGCCTCGCCCGAGGCGTCGAAGAACTGGAGGCTGAGGCGCTCGCCGTCCTTCAGCGGTTCGCGCACCGCGAAGCCGTAACGCCAGTTGGACAGAAACAGGCGGAGATCGATATCGGGCCCGAGCACGACGCCGTGCGGCCCGGACACCTGCACATCGTCGAAGCGGCCGTGACGCTCGTGCACGCAATGCTCGTTGCGCGTCAGGCTCATCACGCGGCCAACCGACGGCATGTCGTTGAGCAGCGCCCGCCAGTCGGGACCGAGCGGGGTCGCCGTCCGGCCGACACCCAGCGCAACCAGTTCGGCTTCGCCGACGCCCAGCGCCGTGGCGGCATCGCGGATGCGGAGCGCCGGCTGCTCGCCGCGCAGACGGGTCCAGCGGTCGGCGAGATCGCCATTCGTGGTCGACAGCATGAGAGTCTCCTTTTTCAACGTAGGTGAAAGCGAACGGGAATTTCGACCCATGCGGCGACGGCACGTCCGCCCCGGATGGCGGGCAAGAAATGCCAGCCGTGCACGGCCGTGAGGGCGGCGCGGTCGAGCAGGCCATGGCCGCTGCTGCGCCACAGCTTGATTTCGGCCGCTGAGCCGTCGGGCTCGAGGCGCACGCGGACGACGACTTCGCCCTGCTGGCCGAGCTCGATGGAGCGTGGCGGATAGACCGCGGGTCTGGGCGGTACGCGGTAGCGCGGCTGGCCTTCCCACGCGATCGCATCGCCGGGTGCGACGGCCGCCTGCTGGGTGACCGCAGCGTTGCCGGCATCCGGCGTTGTGGCAGCATGCGCGACATTGGCGGGCTTTGCGGCCGGGCGGGGCGCCGCGGGCTTGGGCGGCACAGGTTTGGGCGGCACAGGCTTCGGCGGCTCGGCCGGCTTCAGATCGGTCATCTTCAAGGGCGGCGGTTCCTCGGGAGGCGGAAGATCGACCCTGATCTCGGAGACGACGTCGGGCTCCGGGATCTTCTCGATGGGGGGCGGTGGTTCGGGAGGCTGCACCGCGGCCTCGAGCGTGGGAGCCGGCGGCTCCGGCGGCGCCGGTGTCTCTTCGGCCGGCGCACTGTCGGGTTCGGCGTTGTCGCCCACGGTGGGTGCAGCCACGGAGAATTCGAGGAAGAGCGCCGGCTCCTCGGATGTCGTACTGCCCAAGGCTCCGGCGATCAGGAAGAGCGGAACAACCGTCAGCCCATGCAGGGCGAGCGACAGCACCATCGGCACGCGGGCGACGCGTGTCGATGGTGCCGGCAGCCGTCCGGCAGAGAGGGCTGCCGGGACTACCATCGCGCCGTCAGGTTGACGCCGAAATAGCGCGCGGGCTGGGCGTAGAGATCAAGCTGCGGATTCGTGGTGTTGAGGCCGATCACGTCCGCGGCGTTCCAGTACTTCGCGTTGGTGATGTTGAAGGCACCGGCGTTGAACTTGACGTGGTTGCCCCAGGTGTATCCGACGGTGGCATCCAGGTTGAAGTAGGCCGGCGTCTGGAAGTAGTTCGGGTTGCTGACCATGTTGTGCTGGGCGACCATCGTGCCGATGATCTGCGCATTGAAGCCCGTGTCGCTGCCGTAGCGGACGCGGGCCTGCGACGCCCACGGGCTGACGGAATCGACCGGCAGGCCGGTCCTGGTATCGGTGCCCTGGGCAAAGGCCGTCCAGCCCAGCACGGCCCAATCCGGTGCGAAGCGATACTCGCCGCGGGCTTCAACGCCCCAGATCGTGACATTCGTCAGATTGACGTACTGGAACTGGGTGACCGGACCGACCTGGCCGACCGTGACCGTCTCGATGAAGTTCTTATAGAGATTGTAGAAGCCGGTGAGCTGCCAGCTCGATCCAGTTTCGTACTTGCCGCGGAAGCCGACTTCGAAGCTGTTGGCCGTCTCGGGCTTCAGGTTGGCGTTGGGCAGGATCTGGTAGAACGAGGCGGTGTTGGTGAAGCCGAAGTTGGCATTGTCGTAGGGCGGCGCACGGAAGCCGGTCGCGTACTGGAAGTAGCTCGAGTAGGTGTCGGTGTAGTGATAGACGATGCCGAGCTTCGGCGATGCCGATAGGTAGGTGCTGGCGCTCGGCACGGTATTCAAAGTGGCGCCGGTCGAGTTCCAGAAATATTTGTCGGGATTGGGATTGAGGCTGTAGTAGTCGAGCCGGACCGCCGGCGTGACGACAAGCCGGCCGCCCAGCGCGGTGATTTCGTCCTGGATATAGGCGCCGGCTTGCGCGGTCTCGGTGTCGGGGAAATTCTTGTTGGGATAGGTTTCGCCGCCCACCACCTGGGTGGTGACGCCTGTTGCGAGCGTGATCTGCGCACGGTTACGCGGCCTGGTCGTCGATGTGTAGAAGAAGCTCAGGCCGTAAGTCAGGTAGTTGCGCAGGTCGAAGATCTTCG
>JAUXRT010000410.1 GCA_030681635.1 Reyranella sp. | reverse complement strand
GTGCCGAGGAACATCACGGCCAAGGCGTGAGTCTTGTGCTAAAGTAGCGCCATGCCCCGTCCCCTGATCGGAGTCACGCTGGATGCTGAAAAGCCCGGCAGTTACTCCAAGTTCCCCTGGTATGCGCTGCGCCAGAACTACCTCGACGCGATCGACGCGGCGGGTGGGCTGGCCGTCGCCCTGCCGCACGAGCCCGATCGGGTCGCCGACTACCTCGAGCGCATCGATGCGCTGGTGGTGACCGGCGGCGCCTTCGACGTCGACCCCTCCTACTATGGCGGTGGCGCGCGCCACGCCACGGTGATCACCAAGGATCGCCGCACCGCCTTCGAGTTTGCCGTGACGCAAGGCGCGCTCGACCGGAACAAGCCGGTCCTGGGCATCTGCGGCGGCCAGCAGCTGCTGCACGTCGTGCTGGGCGGCAAGCTGATCCAGCACATTCCCGATTCGATCACCGACCCGCTCGCCCACGAGCAGCCCAACCCGCGCGACGAAGCGGGCCACCTGGTCAAGGTGGCGCGCGGCACCCAGCTGCACGGCATCGTGGGCGCCGACGAGCTGCCGGTGAACAGCGCCCATCACCAGGCGGCGGCCGATGCGCCCGACGGCGTCGTCGTTAACGCCACCGCGCCCGACGGCGTCATCGAGGGCATCGAGGCGCCGGCCTACCGCTTCTGCATCGGCGTGCAGTGGCATCCGGAGTTCCTGATCTCCGAGGGTGACGCGAAGCTCTTCCGCGCCTTCCTGGGAGCGGCGGCCACCAAGTGAGTGAACCCGCCAAGGAGGGAGAGCGCATTGCCAAGCGGCTGGCGCGTGCCGGCCTCTGCTCGCGCCGCGATGCCGAGCGCTGGATCGAGGCTGGCCGCGTAAAAGTCGACGGCGAGGTGCTGACCTCGCCCGCCTTCAACGTCACCGACCAGAGCATGATCGAGGTCGACGGCAAGCCCCTGCCCCAGGCCGATCGCGCCCGGCTGTGGCGCTACCACAAGCCGCCGAGCGAGATGGTGACGGCGCGCGATCCCGAGGGCCGGCGCACCATCTTCGACTCGCTGCCCAAGGGCATGCCGCGCGTGGTCACGGTCGGCCGGCTCGATTTCATGTCCGAAGGACTGCTGCTGCTCACCAACGATGGCGGCCTCGCCCGCCGCCTCGAACTGCCGGCCAACGGCTGGACGCGGCGTTATCGCGCGCGCGTCCATGGCTCAGTCGACGAGGCGCGCCTGGCGGCGCTGGCCAACGGTGTGACCATCGAGGGCGTGCGCTACGGCGCCATCGAAGCCAGCATGGACCGCCAGCAGCGCTCCAACGCCTGGCTCGACATCGCGTTGGGCGAGGGCAAGAACCGCGAAGTCCGCCGCGTGCTGGCCCATCTCGACCTGCCGGTGGTGCGCCTGATCCGCGTGGCGTTCGGGCCGTTTCACCTGGGCGAACTCGAGCGCGGCCATGTCGAGGAGATCCCCACCCAGGCGATGGAAAGCCTGCTGGGCGTCAAACGGCCGGCGCGCAAGCAGGGCTGGGCCAAGCCCAAGCCGCGCGCCCCAAGTGGCCGGCGCTGATGTTGAAAATCATCGGCGGCAAGCATCGCGGCCGGGCGCTCGAAGCGCCCCAGGGCCAGGACGTGCGCCCGACTTCGAGCCGCGCCCGCGAGGCGTTGTTCAATATCCTGGCGCATGCGAGCTGGCATGAGGACGGCACCTCGCCCTTGATCGACGCCCGCGTGCTCGACGCCTTCGCCGGCTCCGGCGCGCTGGGGCTGGAGGCGCTGTCGCGCGGCGCCGCCCATGTCACCTTCCTCGACAACGATGCGCGCTCGATCAAGCTGATCGGCGAGAACCTGCGCCTGCTGGGCGAAGTGCCGGCAGCCAAGGTGGTGCGCGCTGACGCCACCCGCCCACCGCCCGCCCGCGAGTTCTGCGATCTCGTCTTTCTCGATCCGCCCTACCGCAGCGGTCTTTCCGCGCCCGCGCTCGCGGCCCTGGCCGAGGCCGGCTGGCTGGCGCCTGGCGCCATCGTCACGGTCGAACTCGCCCATAACGAGGACATCGTGCCCCCGACCGGTTTCGAGCAGATCGACGAGCGCCGCTATGGCGCGGCCAAGATCGTGATCCTGCGGCGGACATGACGGCGGCGCCCGGCCTCACCGCCCCGCTCTACATGCTGCGCCACGGCGAGACGGCGTGGAACACCGAGCGGCGCATGCAGGGCACCAAGAACTCCGATCTCACCGAGCGTGGCCGAGCCCAGGCGCTTGCCATGGGCCGCGCGCTCCGGGCCGAACTCGCCGCCGAGCCCGGCCCGACGATCTTCCTGCGCAGCCCGCTCGGCCGCGTCCGCGAGACGTCCGAGATCGTCGGCCGCGAGCTTGGCCTCGATCCGTCGCAATGGCGCGACGACCCGCGGCTGGCCGAACTCGGCTATGGCGACTGGGAAGGTTTTAGCTGGAAGGAAATCGAGGTCACGCATCCGACGGCGCTGGCCGACTGGCGCGCCGATCCGCACGGCTATTGCCCGCCTGGCGGCGAGACTCATTTCGAGCTCAGCCGGCGCTCGGCCGCAGTGCTGGCCGACATCGTGGCCTCGTCAACACGCACAGTGGTGGTGGGCCACGGCGTCAGCGGCGCCGTGCTGCGCGGCCTCAACCTCGGCCTCGATGCGCGGGCCATGTTCGTGCTGGAAAAGCCGCAGGACGCCTTCTTCCGCCTGCTCGCCGGCCGCGAGGAACGGATCGAGGCGGTGTTCTAATAGGCTTGGAGCGGCTACAAGCGCCGCCATGACCGAGGCGATTTCTCAAACGACGACGACGCGCCAGGCGTGGACGGTGGAAGCGCGCGCCACGCTGGCGCTCGGCTGGCCGCTCATCCTGACCAACCTCGCGCAGACGCTGATGACCGCGACCGACGTGGTGATGCTGGGCTGGCTCGGCCCCGACGCGCTTGCCGCCGGCGCGCTGGGCTCCAACCTCTATTTCGCCACCATGATCTTCGGCCTCGGCCTCACGACCGCCACGGCGCCGATGATCGCCCGTGAACTCGGCCGCAAGGGTCACTCGGTGCGCGATGTGCGCCGCACCGTGCGACAGGGCATGTGGGCCGCCGTGGCCATTGCCCTGCCGATCTGGCTGCTGCTTTGGCACAGCGAGGCAATCCTGCTGCTGATGGGCCAGGAGCCCACTCTCGCGGTCCAGGCGAGCCACTACATGCGAGCCCTGCAGTGGTCGATCCTGCCGTTCTTTTTCTTCCTGGTGCTGCGCTCGTTCATCTCCGCGCTCGAGCGTCCGCTGTGGGCGCTGGCGGTCGGCGCCGGCGGCGTGGTCGTCAATGCCGTGGCCGCCTGGTGCCTGATCTTCGGCCATCTGGGATTGCCCCGACTGGGACTGGTCGGCGCTGGAATCGCCACGACACTGGCCAACGTCCTGATGTTCGCGGCGCTTGCGATCGTCGTCTACACCGACCGCAAGTTCCGCCGCTATCACCTGTTCGGCCGGTTCTGGCGCGCCGACTGGCCGCGGTTTCGCGCAGTATGGCACCTCGGCCTGCCGATCGGCGCCACGCTGGTCTTCGAGGTCACCGTCTTCAATGCCTCGACGTTCCTGATGGGCCTCATCAGCGTGGCCTCCATCGCAGCCCATTCGATCGCGCTGCAGATCGCCTCGCTGTGCTTCATGGTGCCGCTTGGCTTGAGCCAGGCCGCGACGGTTCGCGTCGGCCGCGCCTACGGCGCCCACGATGTCGACGGCATCCGCCGCGCCGGCTGGACGGCCTTTGCCTTGGGCGTCGGTTTCATGGTGCTGACCGGGCTCACGATGATCCTGTTCCCGCGCACGCTGGTCGGCGTCTTCCTCGACCTCGAGGCGCCGGCCAATGCCGTCGTCGTCAATCTGGCGGTGTCCTTCCTGGCCGTCGCTGCTCTGTTCCAGGTCGCCGACGGCGCCCAGGCCGTGGCGGCCGGCATGCTGCGCGGCCTGCACGACACGCGCATGCCGATGATCTATGCCGGGCTGGGCTATTGGGGCATCGGCCTGCTGCTGGGCGTGGTTCTGGCGTTCCCGGCGCGACAGGGCGGCATCGGCATCTGGATTGGCCTCGCAACCGGGCTGGTGGTCGTGGCGATCCTGCTGGTCGCCCGCTGGCTCCGCCGTGAGCGGCTCGGCCTGCTGGCACCCGGCCGCTGAAAGTAGCCGCTGACTAACCGCGGGCAAGGCGTGCGGTGCGTCGGCAGCCGCCGTTTTCCGTCACGACGAGACCGCCGCCGTCGCTGCGGGCGGTGAGCTGCACACGGCGGTGCTCGGTGCCCTTCACGGACGCGACACTCAAGAGATTGAACGTGCCGCCGCTCTTGGCAAGACCATGGATCTGCCACAGGCCCGGGCCGGGCGGCGGTGGCGCCGACTTGTTCGGGTTAGGTACCGGCCCGCGCGCGGTGGTGTCGTAGGCCGAGCCGTCGACGAAACCCGATTCGATGGTGAGCTGGTATTCGAGCGGCGCGTTGCACGAGCCGCCGTCGCTGGTGCCCTTCCATTGGCCGTCGAACGGCGAGGATGGCGCCGGGGTCGGGCTGGCCGACGGGGAGACCGGCGGTGCGGCGGGAGTCGGCGCCGGTGCGCGGGTCTGCGCATTGGCCGACGCTGCGGCGGCCAGGACGAACAGCAGGGACAGGAATTTGGTCATCGTCTTCCGAACAGCCGCTCGATGTCGGCCAGCTTGAGTTCGACGTAGGTCGGGCGGCCATGATTGCACTGTCCGGAGTGCGGCGTCGCCTCCATCTGGCGCAAGAGCGCGTTCATCTCCTCGACGGTGAGGCGGCGGCCGGCCCGCACCGAGGTGTGGCAAGCGAGCGTGCCGCAGACCTGCTCGACCTTTTCCTTGAGCGCCAGATGATCGCCCATCTCAGCCAGCTCGTCGGCAAGGTCGCGCACCAGCCCCTGCAGGTCGACCTCGCCCAGCACGGCCGGCGTCTCGCGCACCACCACGGCGCCGAGGCCAAACGGCTCGAGCACCAGGCCCATCTCCGCCAGCTCGGCGGCGCGGGCGGCCAGCCGCCTGGCGCCGTCCTCGCCCAGCTCGACCACTTCGGGCAGCAGCAATGCCTGACGCTTCACGCCCTCGGCCTCGAGCTGGTTCTTCAGCTTCTCGTGCAGCAGCCGCTCGTGGGCGGCGTGCTGGTCGACGATCACCACGCCCTGGTCGGTCTGGGCCACGATGTAGGTCTCATGCAGCTGGGCGCGCGCCACACCCAGCGGATAGTTGCCGTTGGCGATCTCTCCGGTCGGCATTTCCACGCGCGCCGAGAGTCCATCGAGTGGCGCCATGAACTGCGCCGCAGCTTCGGCAAGGCCGCGCGGAATCGAACTGCCGTTCCAGCCGCCACCGCCCATCGGCAAGGCATTGCTGTAGCCGGTGTGCGGACGGAAGGCGCCCAGCGCCGCATCGGACACCGTCGTGCTGGCCCGGTGGCCGGCGGCGGCGAGCGCGGTGCGCAACGCGCCCACGATCAAGCCGCGCACGATGCCGGCGTCGCGGAAACGGACCTCGGTCTTGGCGGGATGGACGTTGACGTCGACCATCTCGGGCGGCGCGTCGAGGAACAGCGCCACCATCGGATGGCGATCGCGCGCCAGGAAATCCTGGTAGGCGCCGCGCACGGCGCCGGCCAGCAGCTTGTCGCGCACCGGCCGGCCGTTGACGAAGAGATACTGATGCTGGCCGGTCGGCCGGTTGAGCGTCGGCAGGCCGGCGAAGCCGCTGAGCCGAAAGCCCTCGCGGTTGGCGTCGATGGCGAGCGCATTGTCGGCGAACTCGCGCCCCATGATGGCGCCCAGTCGCGCCAACCGTGCGGCTTCACCTTGCTCCAGCAGCGACGGCGGCGCCGCGGCGAGGTCGATCAGCGCCCGCTCCTCGCTTTCGAGGCGGAAGGAGATCGCGGGATGGGCCATCGCCAGGCGCCGCATGGCATCGGCCACATGGCCCGATTCGGTGCGCGGCTCCTTGAGAAACTTCAGGCGGGCGGGCGTGGCAAAAAACAGATCACGCACCTCGACCCGCGTGCCCGCCGGATGCGCGGCAGGCCTGGGCTCGGCCTTGGCACCGCCATCGATTTCGAGGCTCCAGGCTGTGTCGGCGCCCGCCGGCCGCGAGGTGATGGTGAAGCGGCTCACCGAGGCGATCGAGGGCAGCGCCTCGCCGCGAAATCCCAAGGTGCGGATATCGGTCAGCTCATCGTCCGGCAGCTTCGACGTGCAGTGGCGTTCGACCGCGAGCCGCAGCTCGTCGGCATTCATGCCGACGCCGTCGTCGACGACCGAGATGAATGTGCGGCCGCCTTCCGTCAGGGTGTCGGCGATGCGATGCGCGCCGGCATCAATTGCGTTCTCGACCAGCTCCTTCA
>JAUXRT010000408.1 GCA_030681635.1 Reyranella sp. | reverse complement strand
CGCGGCTCGGCAATGACGCGGCGCAGGTCGTCGAGCGATTTCAGTTGGGCCATCGGAACGCCTCCTAGCTCTTTCGCAAGCCATCCATATTGTCGAAGAGCCGGCGCAATGCTGTCTTCAACACCGTCGCTTCAGTCTCGCTGAAGCCCTCGAGTGCCACTTTTTCGTAGCGCTCGGCAATCGGCAAGATTATTCGCGTCATCCGCCGGCCGGCCGGCGTGGCGTGGAGGGTGACGGCGCGGGCGTCGGCGGCGTCGCGGCGGCGGGCGACCAGTCCCTTCTTCTCCATGTTGTCGACCAGACGCGTCAGCGTCGAGACCTCGATGGAGGTTGTTTCCGACAGGTCACCCATGCGGCGGCCGTCGCGTTCATGAAGCGCCGCCAGCACCCGCCATGTCTGCAGAGTGGCGCCGAGCGGGCGGACCTCCTCGCCGAAGGCCGTGGCGATGCGCGCGCCGGCCCGATTCAGCAGGTAAGGCAGATAGCCGTCGAGCGGTCCCATGGCGTCAGGCCGCGAAGTGCGGCGCCACCTCGCGCATGAAGCGCTCCATCTGCTCCTTCACGAGGGTGTGCGGTATCCGGCCGTAGTTGAAATAGAGGATCACCTCGGCGATGCCGGCGGCCTCGACCTGTTTCAGCGTGTCGACGATATGTTGCGGGCTGCCGCACAGGATCGATTTGTCGGTGAGCTTTTCCGGCCGCATGTCGCGCAGGATGTTCACGATCTCGACGAAGTATTTGTAGGTTGGCGGCACATTCTCACCCGACGAGGACGGGAAAGCGGAGATCAGGGCGTCCTGGAAATAGCGCACCAATGCCCGCTTGCCATACTGCTCCTCCTCCGGTGTCGAGGCGATGTGCACGAAGTAGGAGCACATGGCTCGCCGCATCGGCCGCTTGAACGTGGCCTCGCAGGTGTCGCGATAGACGCGCACGGCATCGGCCAGGGAGCCGTAGACCATGGCTGCGGCGAACGGCGCGTAGATCACGTTCCAGTCGTTGCGGGCCGCCAGTTCCATCGACGGCCGCGAGAAGCAGGCGACGTAGGGCCGGAGCGGCTGCTGGGCCGGGCGAGGCCGGATCTCGACATCGTCGAACTGATAAAACTTGCCCTTGTGCGACCACTTGCCGGGCTCGGTCCAGGCGCGCCACACGATCTCCAGCCCTTCGGCGAACAGCTCGGCCGACTCGCCGAACGGCGCCTGGAACGGCTCGTATTCCTTGCGGTCGTAGCCGCGGCCGGCGGCAAAATCGACGCGACCGCCGGACAGTAGATCGAGCGTCGCCCATTCCTCGGCGACGTGCAGCGGATGATGCACCGGCAGCAGCGTGACGGCGGGTGCCAGCCTGAGCTTGGTCGTCGCACCCGCAAGTTGCGCCAGGATCGCGAGCGGCGAGGCGTTGACGCCCAAAAGATTGAAATGGTGCTCGCCGATCCAGGCCGAGTTCAGCCCGACCTTCTCCGCCCACAAGGCCTCGGCGAAGATGTCCTTGATGAACTGCTCGGGCTCGCGCGGATTGTTGGGATAGCGGTTGTCGCTGAGCGTGAAGTAACCGAACTGCATGGCGCCCTCCGGAGTCGGAGGATCACTCGGCGCCAGTTATTTGTAAATGCAAATAATAGCACTCTAGGCGCCGCGCGGGCCGAGATCGGCCAGCGGCATCAGCCAGTCGCGGAACGCCTTGATCTTGCGCCGGCGGATCGCCTCCTGCGGATAGACGAGGTAGTAGGCGAACTCGCTCGACATCTTGAAGTCGAACGGCACGACCAGCCGGCCGGCCTTGAGATCGGGCGCCACCAGCGGATGACGGCCGAGCGCCACGCCCAGCCCGTCGATCGCGGCCTGGTAGGCCGCCACCGCAAAATCGAACGACACGCCGCGCGAGGCGTCGATGCCCTTCACGCCGGCCGCCGTCAGCCAGACCTGCCAGTCGTCTGGAAAATTGCCGATGTGAAGCAGCGTGAACCGTTTCAGGTCGGCCGGTTTCTTGAGCGGATTCGCCCCCTTGAGCAGCGACGGCGCGCAGACCGGCATGACGTCCTCGCTGACCAGCCGTTCGGCCGTCAGCCCCGGCCAGTGCCCCCGGCCGTAGCGGATGCCGATATCGACATCCTCGCGCCCAAAATCGATCAGCCCGGTGCCGGTGCTGATGCGCACATCGATCTCCGGATTGGCGCGCTGAAAACCGCCAAGGCGCGGCACCAGCCACTTCATGGCGAACGACGCCGTGGTCGTGACGGTGAGATGGCCGCCGCGATCCTTCTGCAGCAGTTTTTCGGTCGCCTCGTTCAACTGGTCGAACGCCCCGCGCACCGCCGGCAGATAGGCCTGGCCCGCTTCGGAGAGCAGCAGCGAGCGGTTCCGGCGCACGAACAATTTTAATCCGAGACGTTGTTCCAGCCCGCGCACCTGGTGGCTGATCGCGGCCTGGGTGACGCTCAGCTCCTCGGCGGCATCGGTAAAGCTCATATGGCGTGCGGCGGCCTCGAAGGCACGCAAACCGTTGAGTGGCGGCAGGGTTCGCTTCATGGCCAGTCCTTCACATGAGTTATTCTTATCAAATAAGGACAAAGCGTCATTTGTAAAGAGGCCTCCCGGAACACAAATGCAGGTCACACAAGACGCAACCCCTTTTCGGAGAAGTCCGATGGCCGACATTTCCCTGCACTACAGTTCCAAGGCGCCGCTGGCCGGCACCTACACCGCGTTCAGCCAGATTCTCGCGACCTGGCGCCGCCGGGCGAAGGAGCGCCGCGAGCTTGCCAACCTCGATCATCGCGCGATCCGCGACCTCGGGCTCAGCCCGAGCGAGATCCAGTTCGAGGCCAACAAGCCCTTCTGGCGCCTCTGATCTTCGAATCCGGAGCCGGGCCCGTTTCCCTACCCTGCGCGGGCCCTTCCCTCTCCGGACACTGGCCGGCGGTCGACCCTCAGCCTCCCTGTCGATCGCCGGCTTTTTCTTTATCGCCTGAGCCTTTGCGCCCGTCGGCCGCTCTGCTAGAGCCCCCGCGTGGCACTCTCCGATCAGAAAATCCAAGCCCTCGGCCGTGACGGCCTGCAACTGGCGGCGCGCGGCGATTTCGCCGGCGCCGAAGCCTTGTTTGCGCAGGCCGCCGAAGCGCGCCCCAATTCCGGGCAGCTTCTCCATCTCCTGGGCCAGGTCCGCCTGAAACTCGGCCGCTTCGCCGAGGCCCGCGAGCCGCTGGAACGTGCCGCCTCGTTCCTGCCGCGCGATGCCGCGGCGCAAATCAACCTCGCGGGCTGCCTCGGCCAACTCGGCCAGCATGATGCCGCCCTCGCGACGCTCGACCGGGCGGCAGAGCTGAAACCCGGCGATGCCGCCATCGCCTTCAACAGGGGCCGCGCGCTGGAGGCGCTTGGCCGATCCGAGGAGGCGGAGCACACCTACGACGAGGCATTGTCGATCGACCATCGCCTGATACCGGCGCTCAGCGCACGGGCCAGCCTGCTGGCGGCGCGCGGCGATTGGGTCGGCGCCCTCGGCGATCTCGACAGGGCGCTCGCCACCAGACCCGAAGAGTACGCCCTGAAACTGCGGCGCGGCGAGTTGCTGCTGCGGCAGGGCGACTGGTCGCGCGGGCTGGTCGACTACGAGGCGCGTCTCGACATCGCGGCCGACCGCTATGTCCCCGCCCTGCCGCGCTGGCAGGGCGAACCGCTCGACGGTCCTCTGCTGGTCTATCCCGAGCAAGCCGACATCGATGGCGACGAGGCGGTCCGCGACACACTGATGCTGGCACGCGGTGTCGAGGCTGTGGTCCAGGGCGGCGCCGGGATCGCCGCACTGGTCGACCGGCCCACGGTCGGGCGCGACGCGCCGCTCGCCGGCTTCGCGGCGGCAGCGCCGCTGCGCAGCCTGCCGCACCTATTGGGCTGGACGCTCGACTCCCTGCCGCCGCCCGCCGCGCCCCGGCTCAAGGCGCAACCCTCGGCCCGCATCGGCTGGTTTGCCCGCACCGCGCCGCCCGACGGCACAATCGTCGAACGCGACCCCTCTCAGGTCGCGGCCTGCGGCTTCGTCGTCGGCAACGACAACGCCGTCACGCATATCGCGGCTTTGCTGGGCATTCCCACGCTTCTGCTGCTGCCCTCTTCCGCAGACTGGCTGTGGGGACCGCGGCGCGGACCTTCACCCTGGTATCCGAGCCTGGAAGTCGCGAGCGAGGACGAGGGGCTGGCGGCCTACCGACGCCGAATGCACGACGTCGTTACGTAATAGGGTGCGTTCGTGTCTTTGCCATTGAGGGATTTTGCCCAGTCCTGACCCAACTTGGTGCGCGCCTCTCCGCACAGTTGCTCCGTTGCGAAATCAACCTGGTGCACGAGAACGGGCGCCGGGGGCGTATTGTTCGCCGTCAGGCCGATGTAGGCGAAGAGTAGAAGTGTCCAGTCCATACGGCCTCTCCCCGATGATTGTCGACGTCGTTACCCGCTACGATGGCAGGCCGGCAAGCGGCGCGCTATGCTTTGGGCCGAACAAAATCAACGTGGGCGCGCGGTTCTGAGATCCGCCTCTGCGGAGGAACGCCAAATGGGCAAGACGCTTTTCGACAAGATCTGGGATAGCCACGTCATCACCGATCTCGGCAGCGGCTTCGTCCTGCTGCATATCGACCGGCTGCTGCTGCACGACATGTCGGGTGGCAAGGCGCTGAAGGAAGCCATCGACAAGGGCTATCCGCCGGCGCAGCCGCGGCTCACCTACGGCACGCCCGACCACACCATGTCGACCAAGCCCGGCCGTACCGAGAAGACCCATCCGCCCGGCGAGCCGCTGATCCTGTCGATGCGCGAGACGACCAAGGCCTACGGCATTAAACTGTTCGACCTCGGCCAGGACGGCCAGGGCATCGTGCACGTCATGGGGCCTGAGCAGGGCCTCACCTTGCCCGGCACCACCCTGGTCTGCGGCGACAGCCACACGTCGACGCACGGCGGCATGGGCGCGCTCGCCTTCGGCATCGGCTCGTCCGAGCTGGTGCATGTGATCGCCACGCAGACCATGGTGCAGCGGAAGCCCAAGCGCCTGCGCGCCAGCTTCGAAGGGGCGCTGATGCCCGGCGTCACCGCCAAGGACATGATCCTCCACCTGATCGGCGAACTCGGCAC
>JAUXRT010000400.1 GCA_030681635.1 Reyranella sp. | reverse complement strand
GGAAGAGACCGCGCGCTACATCGCGGCCTGGAAGCAGTGCCTCGCGGCACTGCCCCAGGGGCCCGACGCCCTGCTGCTGCGCGACTACCACAAGGACAATCTGCTGTGGCTGCCGGCGCGTCCCGGCGTCAAAGCCTGCGGCCTGCTCGACTTCCAGGACGCGCAACGCGGCCATCCTTCCTACGATCTCGTGTCGCTGATCGAGGACGCGCGCCGCGACGTGCCGCCTTCCATCCACGCCGCCTGCCTAAAGCGCTACATCGACGAGACGGCGCTGGCCGATCCGGCGGGCTTTCGCACCGGCTTCGCGCTGATGGCGGCCCAGCGCCATGCCCGCATCATCGGATTGTTCGTGCGGCTGCTGGAACGCGACGGCAAGCCCGACTACCTGCCGTACCTGCCGCGTGTCTGGCGCATGTTCGAGCGCGCCCTGCAGCACGAAGCGATGGCGCCGCTCCGCGCCTGGGTCGACCGCCTGCTACCGCCACCGCTCCGGCGCATAGGAACCTCATGATCCGTACAGCGATGATCCTGGCGGCCGGACGCGGCGAACGCATGCGGCCGCTGACCGACGTTACGCCCAAGCCGCTGATTCCCGTGGCCGGCCGCTCGATGCTCGAACGGGCGATGGACCGCCTGCAGCGGCATGGCGTTCAGAACATCGTGGTGAACGTGCATCACCTCGGCAACCAGATCGCCGACCGCCTGCAGGGCCGCGCCCGCATCGTCCGCGAGGACCACCTGTTGGAGACCGGCGGCAGCGTCCGCAATGCCCTGCCGCTGCTCGGCAATGGGCCGTTCTTCGTGCTGAACGGCGATGGATTGTGGCGCGACGGGCCGGAGTCGATGCTGGGCCGCCTGCAGGCAATGTGGGATCCAAGGCGCATGGACGCGCTGCTGCTGCTGCATCCGCTGGCGACCGCGATCGGCCGCGAGGAGAAAGACCGCGGCGACTATTATCTCGAACCCGACGGCCATGCCCGCCATCGCGGCAACGCCGAGACGGCGCCCTATCTTTTCGCCAGCCTCTCGGTCTGCGACCAGCGGCTGTTCAACGGCACCTCGGAAGGGCCGTTCTCGCTGCTGAAACTCTGGAGCCGGGCCGAGGCGGCCGGTCGTCTATATGGCCTCGTCCATGACGGCGACTGGTTCCATGTCGGCACGCCGGCGGCGCTGGCCGATGCCGAGCGCGTGCTGGGATGAAGGGCGTCTTCACCATCGGCATCGACCACCGCTTCGCCGATGAATTGGCGCAAGGCGTGCTGGCCGAGCATGGCGGCGATCCCCTGGCCCTGGCCGATGTGCTGATCCTGGTCCCGACCCGGCGCTCGGTACGCGCGCTGCGCGAAGCCTTCCTGCGCGCCTCGGACGGCAAGCCCACGATCCTGCCGCGCATGGCGCCGCTGGGCGACGTCGACGACAGCGAATGGGATCTGTCGCCGGGCGACGACACCGCGCTCGCCCTGCCGCCCGCCATCGACCCGACGGAGCGCGAGGCGCTGCTGGCGCAGCTCGTGGCCGCCTTCAAGGACGACCAGGACCATCCCATCGCGCAATCGGCGGCGCAGGCGCTAAAACTCGCGCGCGAACTGGGCGGGCTTCTCGATGAGCTGGCGATCGAGGGCGTGGGCTTCGACAAACTGGCCGGTCTCGTCACCGGCAATTTCGCCGAGCACTGGCGGCGCACGCTTACCTTCCTCGACATCGTGGGCACCGCGTGGCCCGCGATGCTGGCCGAGCGCGGACAGATCGACGCCATCGAGCGGCGCACCCAGGCGATCCGCGCCCAGGCGGCGCGCTGGCAGGCGGCCCCGCCCACGACGCCGGTGATCGCCGCCGGATCGACCGGCTCGCAACCCGCGACCCGCGCGTTGCTGATCGCCATCGCGGGCCTGCCGCAGGGCGCGGTCGTGCTGCCCGGCCTCGACCGCGAGATGGACCCGACGAGCTGGGAGAAGCTCGATCCGTCGCATCCCCAGTTCGGCCTGCACGAGCTGTTGGGCGCCCTGGGTGTCGAGCGCGCCGCCGTGCCGGATTGGCCCGGCAGCCGCGGCGGGGATCCGGCACGGCGCAAGCTGGTGGCCGAGCTGATGCGACCGGCCGAGACCAGCGAAGACTGGTCGCGCCCCGATCCCGCCGCGCTCGATCACGTCGCCCGCGCCGACTGCGCCACCTCGCACCAGGAGGCGGTGGTGATCGCGCTGGCGCTGCGCGAGGCGCTGAACGAGCCGCGCCGCACGGCCGCCCTGATCACGCCCGATCGCGAACTGGCACGGCGCGTCACGGCGGAACTCAAGCGCTGGAACATCGAGATCGACGATTCGGCCGGCGCGCCGCTGGCCGACACGCCGCCCGCCACCTTGCTGCGCGGCCTGGTCGCCCTGGTCGATGGCGGCTTCGGACCGGTCGATCTTTTAGCGCTGCTGAAGCATCCCCTCTGCACGCTGGGTCAGCCGCGCGCCGATCTGCTCGACACCACCCGCCGCCTCGATCGCAAGTATCTCCGCGGGCTAAAACCTGCCGCCGGCCTCGACGCCGTGCGCCGCATCGTCGCCCACCAGCGCAAGGACGACGATGCCGACGCCGATACCGTGGGTTCGCTGATCGATCGGCTCGATGCGGCGACCTCGGGCCTCGCCGTGCTGATGTCGGAAGGATCCACGCCGGGCGCGCTGCTCGACGCCACCATCGCCGCGGCCGAGATGCTGGCCTCGGCCGACACGCTGTGGCGCGGTGACGCCGGCGAAGCGCTGGCCGAGACGCTCGCGCGCCTGCGCACCGCCTGGCGCGACCAGCCCGCCATTGACGGCGGCGAATGGCCGGGGCTGCTCGCCGCCATGCTGGCGCCCGCCGCGATCCGGCCGCGCTACGGCAAGCATCCGCGGCTCTCGCTCTGGGGGCCGCTCGAAGCCCGCCTGCAGCGCGCCGATCTCCTGATCCTGGGTGGCCTCAACGAAGGCAGCTGGCCACCCAGCGTCGAGACCGGCCCATGGCTGAACCGCCCGATGCGCAGCGCCCTGGGCCTGCCGCAGCCGGAGCGGCGGATTGGCCTGTCGGCCCACGACTTTGTCGCAGCACTTGCGGCCGATCACGTGCTGCTGACCCGCGCCGAACGCGAAGGCGGCGCACCCACCGTTTCCTCGCGCTGGCTGGCGCGGCTCGATGCGCTCCTCGGCCACGATCCCAATGCCGCGATCGAGGCACCCGCCTACATCCAGCGCGGCCGGCGCTACATCGACTGGGCCGAGGAGATCGACCGGCCGAACGGCTACAAGCCCTGGCCGCGTCCTGCCCCGCGCCCGCCCCTGGCGGCGCGGCCGACACAGCTCTCGGTGTCCAGCATCGAGCAATGGCGGCGCGATCCCTACGGCCTCTATGCGCGGCAAATCCTGAAACTGCGCCTGCTCGATCCGCTGGAGGCCGAACTGGGCGCGGCCGAGCGCGGCTCGGCGCTGCATGCCGCCCTCGACGACTTCCTGAGGAGGCATCCCTCCGGCCTGCTGCCGGGCGACGCCATCGGCGAACTGGAAGAGGTCGGCGAGAAGCATCTCGGCGAGCTGCTGACCGCGCCGGCCGAGCGCGCCTTCTGGTGGCCGCGCTTCCAGCGGCTGGCCCGCTGGTTCGTGGCCGAGGAAAACAAGCGCCGCGCCTCGGGCCTGCGCCTGCTCGACGGGGAAACGGCGGGCTCGATCAAGGTCGGCCCGCGCAACCATCCGCTCACCATCACCGCCATCGCCGACCGCATCGACGAGCTCGGCACCGGCGTGTGGGAGGTGATCGACTACAAGACCGGCCGCGTGCCTTCTACGCGCGAGCTCGATGCTCTTTTCGCGCCGCAGCTCCTGCTCGAGGCGGCGATGGCCGAGACCGGCGGCTTCAAGAAGATCAAGGGCAAGGCTGCCGAGGTCATCCTGAGCTACTGGCGCGCCAACGGCCTGGGCGACGGCGGCGAGATCAAGGACATCAAAGGCGCCGACAAATTGAT
The DNA here is from genome assembly GCA_030681635.1 of Reyranella sp. Classification (GTDB taxonomy): domain Bacteria; phylum Pseudomonadota; class Alphaproteobacteria; order Reyranellales; family Reyranellaceae; genus Reyranella. The sequence goes on along the minus strand of JAUXRT010000400.1, from coordinate 126 downwards.
CCCGGCGATGCTGGCGCTGGTCGAGAAGATGGCCGAGCGCTACGCCAATCCCGCCACGCCCTATGTGGCGCTGCCGCAGCCCGAGTTCGTCCCCCACTTCAACGACTACGAGCATCTCGAACGCGT
>JAUXRT010000381.1 GCA_030681635.1 Reyranella sp. | reverse complement strand
CTCTCGACCGTACAGCGCGCGCGTTCCTGCTGACCGAACTGGTCACGGGTTTTGCGCTGACGCTGAAGTACATGTTCAAGCCCAAGGTGACGGTGAACTATCCGCACGAGAAGGGCCCGCTCAGCCCGCGCTTCCGTGGTGAGCATGCGCTGCTCCGCTAACCGAACGGCGAGGAACGCTGCATTGCCTGCAAGCTGTGCGAGGCGATCTGTCCGGCCCACGCGATCACCAACGAGGCCGAGCCGCGCGACGACGGCAGCCGGCGCACCACGCGCTACGACATCGACATGACGAAGTGCATCTACTGCGGCTTCTGCCAGGAGGCCTGCCCGGTCGACGCCATCGTCGAGGGCCCGAACTTCGAATTCTCGACCGAGACCCGCGAGGAGCTGATGTACAACAAGGACAAGTTGCTCGCGAACGGCGACCGCTGGGAGAGCCTGATTGCGGCCAATCTCCACGCCGACGCTGCGTATCGCTGAGCGGCGGGCGGGGGAGAGAGAACAATGCTGCTTCGGGCTCTGGCCTTCTACGTCTTCGCGGCGGTGGTCGTCGCATCGGGCGCGATGGTCGTGGTCTCGCGCAACCCGGTCTATTCGGTGTTGTTCCAGATCCTTGCCTTCTTCAATGCCGCGGCGCTGTTCCTGCTGATCGGCGCCGAATTCATCGCGATGATCCTGGTCATCGTCTATGTCGGCGCGGTCGCGGTGCTGGTCCTGTTCGTCGTCATGAGGCTCGACATCAACCTTGTCGAGATTCGCGAGGGCTTCCTCAAATACCTGCCGGTCGGCGCCATGATCGGCGTCGTGCTGCTGGCCGAGATCCTGCTCGGGCTTGGTGTCCTGGGTGCCGGCTCGACCACGATCGCGGCCCTGAACAAGCAGGGCGCCCAGGTGCTGGCGATCGAGAATACGCGGGCGATCGGCCGGGTGCTTTACACGCAGTACTTCTACCTCTTCCAGGTGGCGGGCCTGGTCCTGCTGGTTGCCATGATTGGTGCCATCGTGCTGACACTCCGGACCCGTCCGGGCGTGCGGCGCCAGAAGGTCGGCGACCAGATCAACCGGACCAAGGAGCAGGCGATGACCGTGGTCAAGGTGCCGACCAGGGGAGGCGTGTGATGACCATCGGGCTCGGTCACTACCTCACGGTCTCCTCGATGCTGTTCACGCTGGGCATCCTGGGCATCTTCCTTAACCGCAAGAACGTCATTGTCATTCTGATGTGCGTCGAGCTGATGCTGCTCGCGGTGAATATCAATCTCGTCGCCTTCTCGATCTTCCAGGGCAACGTCGTCGGCCAGATCTTCGCGATGCTGGTGCTGACCGTGGCGGCGGCGGAGGCCGCCATTGGGCTCGCCATCCTGGTGGTCTACTTCCGTAATCGCGGAACGATCGCCGTCGAAGACATCAACGAGATGAAGGGCTAGGGGCGCGCGTTCATCATGGATCTTGCCGTCAAGCTCATCGTCTTCCTGCCGCTGCTGGCTGCGGCGATCGCCGGTCTTTTCTGCCGCGTGATTGGCGACCGGCCGGCCCAGATCGTGACCTGCGCGGCGCTGCTGATCGCGGCGGCGCTGTCTGTCTTCGTGTTCGTCCGCATCGGCTTCGGGCCGGAGAGCGGCAAGCTGATCGTGGTCAAGCTCTTCACCTGGATCGGCTCGGGAACGTTCGAAGTCGACTGGGCGCTGCGTGTCGACACGCTGACGGCGGTCATGCTGATCGTGGTCACCGTCGTGTCGTCGATGGTGCACGTCTATTCGATCGGCTACATGGCCGAAGACACCAGCATCGCGCGCTTCATGGCCTATCTCAGCCTGTTCACCTTCTTCATGCTGATGCTGGTGACGTCGGACAACCTGGTGCAGCTCTTCTTCGGCTGGGAGGGCGTGGGTCTGGCCTCCTACCTGCTGATCGGCTTCTGGTACGACAAGCCGTCGGCCAACGCTGCGGCGATGAAGGCCTTCATCGTCAATCGCATCGGCGACTTCGGCTTCGCGCTCGGTATTTTCGCCATATGGATGCTGAGCGGCTCGGTGAGCTTCGCCGACATCTTCGCCAAGGGGCCAGAAATGGCCCAGATGCGCCTCCAGTTCCTCGGCATGGATCTGCCGGCGCTCGAGACGGCCTGCCTGCTGCTGTTCGTGGGCGCCATGGGCAAGTCGGCCCAGCTCGGGCTGCACACCTGGCTGCCCGACGCCATGGAAGGTCCGACACCGGTGTCGGCCTTGATCCATGCCGCCACCATGGTGACGGCGGGCGTCTTCATGGTCTGTCGCCTGTCGCCGTTGTTCGAGCTGGCGCCCGTCGCCCTTCAGGTGGTTACCCTGGTCGGTGCGGCGACGGCCTTTTTCGCCGCCACGGTGGGTCTCACGCAGTTCGACATCAAGCGTGTGGTGGCCTATTCGACCTGCAGCCAGCTCGGCTACATGTTCTTCGCCTGCGGCGTCGGCGCCTATTCGGCGGCGATGTTCCATCTCATGACCCACGCCTTCTTCAAGGCGCTGCTGTTCCTCGGCTCGGGTTCGGTCATCACCTGCCTGCATCACGAGCAGGACATGAGGAAGATGGGCGGCGTGAAGGAGAAGGCACCGCAGACCTTCGTGTTGATGTGGATCGGCACGCTGGCTTTGTCGGGCATCGGCATTCCGTTCCTGCTCGGCAACGGCGTCGGCTTCGCCGGCTTCTATTCCAAGGACATCATGCTTGAATCGGCGTTCGGCGTGCACACGACCGTGGGCCTCATCGCCTTCTGGTTGGGCGTCATCGCCGCCTTCATGACGGCGTTCTACTCGACACGCCTGATGTTCATGACCTTCTACGGCAAGTACCGGGGCGATCATCACACCTGGGATCATGCCCACGAGTCGCCGCATGTCATGCTGATCCCACTCTACGTGCTGGCGATCGGCGCCGCGCTGTCCGGCTATGTGGCCTACGACTGGTTCGTCGGCCATGACTGGAAGAGCTTCTGGGGCCAGTCGATCGCCTTGAAGTCGACGGAGGAAGTGCTGCATCACGCCCACGAAGTGCCGCTGTGGGTGAAGTTGATCCCGCTGGTCTTCGCGCTCTCGGGCATCGCGCTCAGCTACTACTATTACATCGTGAGGACGGACCTGCCGGGCCGTACGGCCAAGGCCTTCCCGGGCATCCACGCGCTGTTCTTCAACAAGTGGTACTTCGACGAGATCTATGACGCGGTCTTCGTCCGGCCGGCGCTCGCGATCGGCCGCGCATTGTGGAAGAAGGGTGACGGTGCGCTGATCGACGGGCTTGGCCCCGACAACATTGCAGCGCGAGCACAGGACATGGCGGGCGTGCTGAGCCGCTTCCAGAGCGGCTACCTCTACCACTATGCCTTCGTGATGCTGGTTGGCGTGGCAGGCCTCGTCACGTACTTCATGCTGGCGGCGGGGTAGGCGGATGTCGAGTTGGCCGATCCTCTCCCTCGTTACGTTCCTGCCGCTGGTGGGGGCGTTCTTCTGTCTGATCGTGAACGGCCCCAAGGAGGCCGTCGACCGTAATTGCCGCAGCGCCGCGCTGATCACGTCGCTGGTGACGTTCCTGGTCTCGCTCGTGCTCTGGGTCCGTTTCGATGCCACCAAGGCGGGCTTCCAGTTCGAGGAGAAGTTCGACTGGGTGCCGGCGCTGGGCATCGGCTATCACATGGGCATCGACGGCATCTCGCTATTCTTCGTGCTGCTGTCGACCCTGCTGACACCGATCTGCATCCTCGCGAGCTGGGATTCGATCAAGGTTCGGGTCAAGGAATACATGATCGCGTTCCTCGTGCTCGAGACCTTCATGGTCGGCATGTTCTGTGCGCTCGACCTCGCCCTGTTCTACATCTTCTTCGAAGGCGTGCTGATCCCGATGTTCCTGATCATCGGCGTCTGGGGCGGCAAGCGGCGCGTCTATGCGGCCTTCAAGTTCTTCCTCTACACGCTGCTGGGCTCGGTCCTGATGCTGCTGGCGATCATCGCCATCTACTGGCAGGTGGGCACCACGGACTTGCCGACGGCGGTGGAAAAGCTCGATTTGCCCTTCACCTGGCAGTGCTGGCTGTGGCTCGCTTTCTTTGCCTCCTTCGCGGTCAAGGTGCCGATGTGGCCGGTCCACACCTGGTTGCCGGATGCCCACGTCGAGGCGCCGACGGCTGGCTCGGTGATCCTGGCCGGCGTGTTGCTGAAGATGGGCGGGTACGGCTTCCTCAGGTTCTCCATTCCACTCCTGCCCGAGGCGTCACAGTATTTTGCGCCACTGGTTTTCGGCCTCAGCATAGTGGCCATCATCTACACGTCGCTGGTCGCCTTGGTGCAGGAGGACATGAAGAAGTTGATCGCCTATTCGTCGATCGCCCATATGGGCTTCGTGACGATCGGTGCCTTCATCATGAACATGCAGAGCGTGCAGGGTTCGATCTTCCAGATGCTGAGCCATGGCATCGTCTCGGCAGCACTCTTCCTCTGTGTCGGCGTCGTCTATGACCGCATGCACACCCGCGAGATCGCGGCCTACGGCGGCCTGGTGCATCGGATGCCACGGTACGCCTTCACGTTCATGTTCTTCACCCTGGCGAGCGTCGGTCTGCCGGGCCTGTCGGGCTTCGTCGGTGAATTCCTGGTCCTGGTCGGCACCTTCAAGTCCAACACTTGGGTGGCGTTCCTGGCCACGACCGGCATCATCCTGGGGGCGGCCTACGCCCTCTGGCTTTACCGCAAGATCATCTTCGGCGAACTGACCAAGGACTCGCTGAAAGGCATCCTCGACATGAACCGTCGCGAGATTGCGCTGTTCCTGCCGCTGATCCTGATCACGCTTTGGATGGG
>JAUXRT010000380.1 GCA_030681635.1 Reyranella sp. | reverse complement strand
CCATGAAGGCCACGACATAGCGGTCCATGGCGCCACGCTCGGCGGCGACTGCGCGGCGCTCGCACATCGACAGATGCTCGCCGAATTCGACGAAGCGGCCGGCGTCGGCTGCGGCCAGGCCGCCGTCGCCCAGCCCGTAGGCGGCGATCAGGGCGCGATGGACGATCAGGTCGGGATAGCGCCGGATCGGCGAGGTGAAGTGGGCATAGCGCGCGAGGGCCAGGCCAAAATGGCCGAGTTTGTCGGGGCTGTAGACCGCCTGGCTCTGGCTGCGCAGCACCGTCTGGCTGACCAGCTGGGACACCGGCTTGCCGGCGACCTCGTGCAGCACGCGGTTGAGATCGGCCGGCCGCAGCCGCTGCCCGGTCGGCACCTTGATGCCCAGCGTGCCCAGGAACTCGCGCAGCGCCTCGAGCTTGGCGAGGTCGGGCTGGTCATGGACGCGGTAGAGGCAGGGCGCATGGCGCTGCTCCAGCGCCTGGGCCGCGGCCACGTTGGCCAGGACCATGAACTCCTCGATCAGCTTGTGGCTGTCGAGCCGCTCGCGCACGCCGATCTCGGCGATCCGGCCATCGTCGCCCAGCGTCACCTGGCGCTCGGGCAGGTCGAGGTCGAGCGCGCCACGGGCCTCGCGCGCCGCCAGCAGCACCCGGTAGGCGCCGTAGAGCGGGCGCACGACCTCGTCCATCAGCGGCGCGATCTCCTCGTCGGGCGCGCCGTCCATGGCGCGCTGGACGCGGGTGTAGGTGAGGCGGGCAGCTGAGCGCATCATCGCGCGGTGGAACTTGTGACGCTTGAGGTGGCCTTGGGCGTCGATCCACATCTCGGCCACCAGCACCGGGCGATCCTCGCGCGGCACCAGCGAGCACCAATGGTTGCTGAGCGCCTCGGGCAGCATCGGCACGACGCGGTCGGGGAAATAGACCGAGGTGCCGCGCAGATAGGCGGCGCGGTCGAGCGGCTTGTCGTGGCGCACGTACCAGGCGACATCGGCGATGGCGACCAGCAGGCGCCAGCCGCCGGGATGGGCGGGATCCGGCTCGGCGAACACGGCATCGTCGAAGTCGCGCGCGTCCTCGCCGTCGATGGTCACCAAGGGAGTCTGGCGGAGATCGAGCCGGTCACCCATGGGGGCGGCCTTGGCGCGCTCGGCTTCCTCCAGCGCGGCGGACGGAAACTCCACCGGAATGTTGTTGGCCGCGATCGAGATCAGGCTGACGGTGCGCGGATCGCTCATCGGCCCGATGCGCTCGAGCACACGGGCGCGGCGGGCGAGCGCACCGCCGGTGGCTTCGACCCAGACGATGTCGCCCGCCACGGCGCCGTTCCTGTCGGCGGGCCGGACGTCGAAGCTCATCCTGAGTTTGCGGTCGGTGGGCGTCACCAGCCCGAGACCGTCGCGGCCCGGCGGTTCTTCGTAGAGGCCGAGGATCTTCTTGGGGCCGCTGCCCAGCCGGCGGATGATCTTGGCCTCGTAGGCGTCCTTGCCGCGGCGTTTCAGGCTGGCCAGCACGCGGTCGCCGACGGCCGGCGCCGGGCCGCTGCGTGGCGCCGTCTCGGGATCGATCTCGATGCGGGGCGGCGGGCCGTCCTTGTCCTCGTCGTGGCGGCGCGGCACGGCGATGAGATGGCCGTCGTTGTCGACGCGGACGATTTCGAGAACCGTGATGTCGGTCAGCGCCGCGGGATCGCGGAAGGTCTTGGCGCGGTCGGGCGTGATTTCGCCGGCGTCGCGCAGGTCGCGCAGCAGTTCCTTCAGCTCGATGCGCTGGTCGCCCTTGAGATTGTAGGCGCGCGCGATCTCGCGTTTGCCGACCGGCGTGGTGCTCTCACGGATGAAGGCCAGCAGTTCGTCGCGGGTCGGAACCTTGCCCTTAGCCATCGGTCCCGGTGCGGGGCGGGGCCTCGACCTTGGCCTTGCGCTTGGGCGCTGCCTTCTTCTTGGCGGCGGGCTTGGATTTGAGTGGGGGCTTGGGCCCCGCGTCGTTGGCCGGCACCGCTACGTCAGCCGCGCCATTGGCCGCCTTGGCTTTTGCCTTGGCTTTGGGCTTGGCCTTGGGGGCCGCGGCCTTCTTGGCGCGCGCCGGCTTCTTGCCGCCGCCCTTGGCGGCGCGCTCGGCCAGCAGCGACACGGCGTGGTCGAGCGTGAGTTCTTCCGGCTTGATGTCGTTCGGCACCGTGGCGTTGATGCCGCCGTGCTTTACATAATGGCCATAGCGGCCGTCGTAGAGTTCGATCGGCGCTTCGTCGTTGGGATGATTGCCGACGACGCGCAGCGGCTTGACGGCGGCGCGGCCGCGGCCCGGCACGCGGGCTTCGGCCAGCAGCGCCACGGCGCGGTTCATGCCGATCTCGAGCACGCTCTCGTCGGCGGGAATCGATTTGTATTTCGGCCCGTGCTTCACATAGGGGCCGAAGCGGCCGACGCCGGCCAGGATCATCTCGCCGTCCTCGGGATGGGCCCCCAGTTCGCGGGGCAGCGCCAGCAGCGCCAGCGCCTTGTCGAGCGTCACCTCGTCCGGGACCATGTCCTTCAGCAGCGATTGCCGCTTGGGCTTGTCCTTGCCCTCGGGTTCGCCGAGCTGGACATAGAGGCCATACGGCCCCTTGCGCAGCGTGACCTGTTTGCCGGTGGCGGGATCGTCGCCCAGGATCTTGGGGCCGTCCATGTTGACGCCGGAGGCCGCGTCCGCCTCGGCGTCGACGATGCCGAGCTTGCGCGTGAAACGGCACTCCGGATAGTTCGAGCAGCCGATGAAGGCGCCGAACTTGCCGAGCTTGAGGCCGAGCCGGCCGTTGTCGCACGACGGGCAGTTGCGCGGATTCTTGCCGTCCTTGGCCTCGGGAAAGAAGTGGGGCCCGAGCTCGGCATCGATCTTGTCGAGCACCTCGCGGACGCGCAGTTCCTTGGTCTCGCCGACCGCGGCCGAGAAGGCCTTCCAGAATTCACGCAGGACCTGGCGCCAGTCCATCTTGCCGCCCGAGATGTCGTCGAGCTCTTCCTCGAGATGGGCGGTGAAGTCGTATTCGACGTAGCGCGGGAAATAGGTCTGCAGGAACGCCGTGACGATGCGGCCGCGGTCTTCGGGCACGAAACGCTTGCGGTCGATCTTCACATAATTGCGGCGCTGCAGAACCTCGATGATGCTGGCGTAGGTCGAGGGCCGGCCGATGCCGAGCTCCTCCATCTTCTTCACCAGGCTGGCTTCGGAGTAGCGCGGCGGCGGCTCGGTGAAATGCTGCTCGGGCGTCACGTCGCGGCGTTCCATCGCCTCGTTCTCGGTGACGTCGGGCAGGATCGAGTTGCCGTCCTCGTCCTCGCTCTTTTCGTCCTGGCCCTCGTCGTAGAGGGTGAGGAAGCCGTTGAATTTCACGACCGAGCCGGTGGCGCGCAGCTGCACGTTCTTGTCGCCGCTGGCGATGTCGACCGTCACCTGGTCGAGCACGGCGCTTTCCATCTGGCTGGCCACGGTGCGCTTCCAGATCAGCTCGTAGAGGCCGAGCTGGTCCTTATCCAGGTGCGCGGCGACATCCTGCGGCGTGCGGAAGAGGTCGGTCGGGCGGATCGCTTCGTGCGCCTCCTGGGCGTTCTTGGCCTTCGACGTGTAGACGCGCGGCTTTTCCGGCACGTAGCTCTGGCCGTACTTGGTCTCGATCAGGCGGCGCGTCTGGCCGATCGCCTCGGGGGCGAGCTGGACACCGTCGGTGCGCATGTAGGTGATGAGGCCGACGGTCTCGCCGCCGATATCGACACCTTCATACAGGCGTTGGGCGATGCGCATGGCGGTGGCGGCGCCGACGCCCAGCTTGCGCGAGGCTTCCTGCTGCAGGGTCGAGGTGATGAAGGGCGGCGGCGGGTTGCGGCGGACCTGGCGGCGGTCGATCGAGGCCACCGAGAAGGCGCGGCGCTCGATCTCGCGCTTGGCCGATTGCGCGCGCTCCTCGTTGTCGAGGTCGAACTTCTCGAGCTTGCGGCCGTCGAGATGGGTGAGGCGGGCTTTCAGCGCCTGCTTCTTGGCGGTGCCGAAGATGGCATCGACCGTCCAGTATTCGCGGGTCTTGAAGACCTCGATCTCGGCTTCGCGCTCGCAGATCAGGCGCAGCGCCACTGACTGCACCCGGCCGGCCGACCGGCTGCCGGGCAGCTTGCGCCACAGCACCGGCGACAGGTTGAAGCCCACGAGATAGTCGAGCGCCCGCCGCGCCATGTAGGCGTCGATCAGCGGCTGGTCGAGGTCGCGCGGATTGGCGACGGCATCGAGCACCGACTGCTTGGTGATGGAATTGAAGGTGACCCGCTTCACGTCGACGCCGTCGAGCGCCTTCTTGCGCCCGAGGATGTCCATCACGTGCCAGGAAATGGCCTCGCCCTCGCGATCCGGATCGGTCGCGAGATAGAGCTTGCCGCCCTTGGTGATCGCCTTGGCGATGGCATCGAGGCGCTTCTGCGACTGGGGATCGATTTCCCAGTCCATGGCGAAATCTTCATCCGGGCGGACCGAGCCGTCCTTGGACGGCAGGTCGCGGACATGACCATAGGAAGCCAGCACGGTAAAACCGGGGCCGAGGTACTTCCCAATGGTCTTAGCCTTGGCCGGGGACTCGACGACCAGCACGTCCATCGGCGAAACATGCTCCAGTGAAACATTAAATCCCGGAGCTAAATCACTGATTTACATCAGAGATACGCGGTTACCCCGGTGCCTCTCCAGGCGGCCCTCCAGCTCCAGGGCCAGCAGGACCTCCGCCACGGAGGCGGCGGACACTTGGCACCGGCGCACCAGTTCGTCAACCGCGGTCGGGACAGCACCCAGGGCTTCGAGCACCTTTGATGCCTCGCTGTCGGGCCGTTTTTGCCCTTTCTGCTCAAGGGGTTGGGTGGGCACTGAGGGGCGGCCCAGCACGTCCAGAATATCGTTGGCATCGCGGACCAATATGGCCCCATCCCGGATAAGGCTATTGGAGCCGGCATAGCGCGGGTCCATGGGAGAGCCTGGCACGACGAAGACCTCGCGCCCCTGTTCGGCGGCCCGCTGGGCGGTGATCAGGGAGCCCGAGCGGGCCGCGGCTTCGATCACGATCACGCCCGCCGACAGGCCGCTCACGATGCGGTTGCGGCGGGGAAAGGCGCGGGCGACCGGCGGCGTGCCCAGGGGGGCTTCGCTCAGGATCAGCCCCTGGGCCGCGATCCGGCCGTGCAGGTCGGCATTCTGCGGCGGGTAGATCTGGTCGATCCCGCCGGCCAGGACGGCCACGGTGCCGGTGGCGAGGGCTGCTTCGTGAGCGG
>JAUXRT010000378.1 GCA_030681635.1 Reyranella sp. | reverse complement strand
AGCTCGACGAGACGGCGATGACGGTGAGCGGCCGTACGCTGAAGCAGGTGATCGACAAGGCCGAGATGGTGCCCGGCCAGACCGTCATCCGGACGCCCAAGAATCCGATCAAGCCGACCGGCGGCATGGCCGTGCTGCGCGGCAATCTCGCGCCGCGCGGTGCAGTCATCAAGCATTCGGCGGCGTCGCCGGCGCTGCTGACCCACACCGGTCGCGCTGTCGTGTTCGATTCGCTCGAGGACTTGGCGCTGCGCGGCGACGATCCCAAGCTCGATGTGAAGGCCGACGATATCCTCGTCCTGCGCAATGCCGGAGCAAAGGGTGCGCCCGGCATGCCGGAGGCCGGATCCTTCCCGATCCCGATGAAGCTTGCGCGTGCCGGGGTGAAGGACATGATCCGAATCTCCGACGCCCGCATGAGCGGCACCGCCTTCGGCACCATCGTGCTGCACGTCTCGCCCGAGGCCGCCAACGGCGGACCGTTGGCCCTGGTGAAGAACGGCGACCGCATCACGCTCGATGTGCCCAAGCGCAAGCTCGAATTGCATGTGCCGGCGGCTGAACTCGCCAAGCGGCGCAAGGCGTGGAAGGCGCCGATGCCGCCCGCCGGCAGCCATCGCGGCTATGCGAGTCTCTACTTCGACACGGTTCTCGAAGCCGACGAGGGCGTGGACTTCGATTTCCTGGGATCGGCGGGCGCGAAGCGCTAGCGGATGTCCGACACCAAGCTCCCGAAAATCTCGGTCGTCGTCACGTGCTACGACTGCCGTGACTATATCGGCGATGCCATCCGCTCGGTGGCGCGCCAGACACTGCGCGACTTCGAGTGCGTCGTCGTCGACGATGCCTCGACCGACGATTCCGCCGCAGTCGTCCGCCAACTTCTCGACGAACTTGGCGATCCGCGCTTTTCACTGATTCGGCTGGACAAGAACGTCGGGCAGACCGGTGCCACGCGCCGTGGCCTGGCCGCCACGCGCGCGACCTTTGTCTGCTTCCTTGATTCCGACGATCTATGGAATGACGACTTCCTCGAACGCCACCTCGCCGCTCACCTGAACGAGACCTATGCCGTCGGCTTCACCGCCTGCAATGCGCGGCTGATCGACGGCCAGGGCGCCCTGATCGCCGGCTGCATCTACTGGTTCGGCAAGGACCGCGCCCACGTCGATCGCGACCAGGCCTTCGCGCCGATCGATCCGGCGCGCGTGCCCAGGGTCGATTCCGTGCAAGGCGCCACCTGGCAGAGCCAGACGCCCTATCGCCTCTACACCAAGCGCGTCGTGCACTGGGTCTGGGTCAGCACCTCGTCGATGATGTTCCGCCGCTCGCTGATCGACCTCGTCTTTCCCGACGACGACGAGGCGTTTCGCCTGCACATGGATTTCTACATCGTCGTCATGGCCCAGATGGTGGCGGGTTCACTGCTGATCGACGAGGCGCTTTATTCATACCGACTACACGGCCGCAACGGCGCTGCCGACAATCCGGTGCTGGGCGGCCGGCTGCATCTCTCCAGCCGCAACTGGGGTGATACCCACGGCCGCATGCTGGATCGCATGCTGACGGCGATGACCCGCGACCGCGAGCGATTCATCCTCGCCCTGGGAGACCGGCAGTATCGCCGCATGCTGCTGCGCATGCGAGCCGCCCGCGCCGGGCCTCTGCTGGGATGGGTTCTGATCGTCCGGAGTTGGTTGATTTAGCACGCCTACTGCATCACTCTACGCGAGTGACCTCGCGTTCATGCGGGCCGTGCGGAGACGAAGATAGTCGGGCAGTTGAAGCGTGTTGCGGGCGTTGTGGTAGCTTACGCATTTGCAATCGCCATGGCTGCGGCCCTGTCGGGCGGCGCGCTGGCGCAGACGGCAGCGGCATCCGCCAACGCTGAGCAGCAATACGACGACGCCTTCCAGGAGATGTTGCGCAAGCCGGCTGATCTCGACGTCTTGTTCAAGTTCGCGACCATCGCGACCCAGACCGGCGACCCCGAAGGGGCAATCTCGGCCCTGGAGCGGATGCTGCTCATCAATCCGGACCTTCCTCGAGTGCGGCTGGAACTCGGCGTCCTCTACTACCGGCTGGGATCCTACGAGATCGCCCGCACCTACCTCGAAACCGCCCTGAAATCGCAGTCCCTGCCGGCCGACGTGCGCGGCCGGGCCGAGCAGTTCATGGCCGAGATCGAGAAGCGCCAGAGCCCCTCGCGTTTCTCGGGCGAGCTGTTCCTCGGCACCCGCTACCAGTCGAACGCCAACCTCGGGCCCGCGACATCGGCGGTCCGGCTGTTCGGGCAGACCGCCAACCTGAACCAGCAGGCCCTCGGGACATCGGACTGGGGCTTCGTGAGTTCGGCGCAAATTCGCCATTCCTACGACCTCGGCCTCCAGGACAAATCGGCCATCGAGAGCCAGCTCACGACCTACGCCAACCGCCAGTTCAGTCTCCAGGCGGCGAACGTCTCGCTGATCGACTTCACGACCGGGCCGCGCTTCCAGGCGTTCCAGGGCATTTTTGAGGAAGTGATCCTGAAGCCGTTCCTGAGCGCCGGCTACATCTGGGTCAACGACCAGCCCTACTACGGCAGCTATGGCGCCGGGCTGGAGAGCGGCGTGGTGCTGGCAAACGGCCTGCGCAACGTCTCGATCTTCAGCTGGCGGCAGCAGAACTACCCCAACACCAACTACCTGCCCACCAACAGCCAGTTCACCGGCACCCAATACTCAGCCACCACGACCCTGCAGTATCAGCTGACCGACGTTGTCACGCTCTTCGCGCTCGGCAACGCCCAGCGCTATCAGACGCAGCAGACGATCTCGCAGAATTACGTGGTGGCCGGCGTGGGTGGCGGCATGGCTTTCCGGTTTGCCGACCCGCTGTTCAAGAGCGAGCTCCCCTGGAGCATCAATCTGTCGCTCAACCAGCAATGGTGGAAATACGACGCCCCCGACCCGATCATCGACCCAGGCGTCGTTCGCCAACAGCTCGACACAATCCTCAATCTGGTGCTGTCGATCCCGTTCGACGAGCGGACGACTTTCAGCATTTCGGGCGGCCGGTTCTCGCGCGGCTCCAACTTGCCGAACTACGAATTCGTCAATAATAATGTGATGTTTGGCATCGGCTGGCGCTTCTGACGCCGGCCAGGGAGACGAAGATGGTCAAGGCCAACGTTATCGGCTTTCCGCTTGTCCGTGCCATGCTGCTGGGCACGACGGCAATCGCCCTCTTTGGTGCGCCGTTCGGCATCCCCGAGGCCGCTGCCCGGGTGGGCGTCACCTCGGCAACCGACGGTGACCCCCTCGGCAAGCCGCCCGCCGAGGCCGAGCGCGTGCTGCGCATCGGCATCGACGTGCAGGCCAACGAGGTCATCACCACCAACGCCCGCGACCGCGCCCACCTCGTGTTCCTCGACGGCACGTCGCTTACCGTCGGGCCCAGCGCGCAGCTCACCATCGACAAGTTCGTCTACGATCCCGCCACCAAGACCGGCGACCTCGCGATCAACGCCAGCAAGGGCGTGTTCCGCCTGGTCGGCGGCAAGATCAGCAAGACCAAGCCCATCACCATCACCACGCCGTCGGGCACAATCGGCATCCGCGGCGGTATCACCATCTTCACCGTCCAGCCGACCAGCACGACCTCGACCTTCGTCTTCGGCAACGGCATGACGTTCAGTGCCGCCGGCCAGACCCAGACGGTGACACGGCCGGGGTCGCAAGTGACCGCCAGCGGCGGCGCGGCGCCCAGTGCTCCCGTGATGGTCGGCCAGGGCGGCCTCACCACCCAGCTCAGCCAGCTCGAGGGCACCAGCCAGAGCAGCGGACAAAGCGGTGGCGGTGGTGGCGGTGGCGGCACGACCAGCGGCAACGCCGATCAGAAGGCACAGAGCTCGGGCTTCTCCAGCCGCAACTCGGGGCAGGCCCCGGGCGCCGTTCAGCCGGGCGCCAATATCGGCCCGACGCCGGCCGCGCAGAGGATCAACAATTCGGAACTCGTCGCCACCGCCCTGTCCAACAACCAGACAGTGGAGCAGACGGCACAGGCGCAGGCACAGGCGTCACAGAAACAAACCACGACAACGACATCGACCACCCAGGTGATCGTCACCCGTGGCCGGTTCTTTGGTGATACCCCCTATACCGCCTTCAACAACCAGACGCTGGGCGTCACGCCGAATTCGCAAAAGAATGTATTGCTGAATTCTACGGGTACTGTGTCGGACGGAAAGGCGACGATCACGCTGAGCGACGGCCGGTCGGTGACCGTTCCCTGGAATCCGGGATCGGGCTCCTTCTCCGTTTCGCTGAACCATCCGACTTTCGGCATGCTCACCGGCAAGGGCTTCGTGAGCTCCAACAGCGACTATTTCGCGTACGTATTCGACACCACGAACAACGAACGTATCGGCGTCATCGGCGGCACGCCGACCAAGCTGGCGCAGTTTCCCACGACCGGCTTCGCCACCCACACCGTGATCGACCTCGGCAACTCCGCCAAGATCCCCTTCGCCAACGAAACCGTGGGCAACGACACCGCCCTCAAGGCGGCAGCCAACAAGTCGCCGCTCTACTCGGCCTATTCGACCAACATCGCCCCCACCGTGGGCGGTGCGGAGCCGGGCGCCGCGCGCGCCACTGCCATGCAAGCAACCGTGTCTATTTCCGGCCAAGGCACCAGCCAGAAGTCCTACATGGGGGCCTTCATCGGCACCTATTTCAAGGATTACAACAACAGCACGATCTCCAACGCGGGTCGCTTCAATGCCTCCTACCGGCTGGGTGATACCCAGCAGATCGGCCGCCAGGTCTCCGCCGAATCGACTTTCGATACCGGCGCCGGCAATTCGATCTTTGGCTCCAACGGCGAAAGAATGGTGTTCACGCCGGACGCCCTCAACACCACGGTGACCTCCAGCTCCAGCATCGTTTCCACCATCACGACCACCCGCACGTCGCAGGCCTCGTTCGACCAGCCCTACAACAACCTCAATGGCTCGGACTATTTCAACGTCACCCAGGCAACCAGAACCTCGGCGACGTCGACGACGGAAAATGCGCGCACCAGCCAGACGATGAACGGCTATGTCGGCGGCATCGTTGAGAAACGCGACAGCTCGGGCAATTTCACGACGCGGGTACTCGGCAATCCGAACAACGCCGCGCCTTCGAATGTCATCCTGATCACCGACGCGGCATCCAACCGCGCGTCGGCGACCTTCACGGTCCCCGAATGGGACGGTTCCACGACGTCAGCAACCTTTCGGCTGGGTGGCACGTCGGGCGCAAACTTCTCCACCAGCTCATTCATCGATAACAAGATCTACGCCGTCGCCGATCGGCCTTCCGACGTGCTGACCAACACGACCAGTGTCACGTTCAATTCCACGACTTCATCCGGCGCCGACGTACAGTCGCGGACGGTCGCCGTCAGCTATGGCACCGCGCCGTTCAATGCCTTCTTCCAGGCGGCGGGGGTCACGCCCTGCGCCTGCGAGTTCCTGACCTGGGGCGTATGGGGCGGCGACGTTCGCTATGGCGCCGCCAGCGTCTACAATGCAGACGGTCGCGACCGCCTGAATTTTGCGTCCTACGTCGCAGGCACCCTGACCTCCGCCGTTTCATTGCCGATGACCGGTACGGCAACCTATAGCGGCCATGCCTTCGGCAATGTCCAGAACGGGACAAGCGCCTATCTTGCGGCCGGCAGCTACACCAATGCCTGGAACTTCGCCAGCCAGACCGGCGCCGTGACCATCGGCAACTTCGACGGCGCCACCTACAGCGGCACCACGGCACTGACCACCGGCACGGTGAACTTCACCGGCACCCTCAGCGGCGCAAGCAGGACCGGCGCCGTGGCCGGTTCGTTCTTCGACGCACCGGGCGCGGGGGGCGTCGCCAAGGGCCAAGCCGGCACCTTTACGGTCACCGGCACCGGCTACAAGGCGGGTGGCACCTTCATGGGCCAGAAACCCTAACGCCGCAGAGCGTCAATGAAGTCGGCGATGCCGGCGATATCGTCACGCCGGAACCACGGCAGGTGCGTTTCGGACGGCTGCACATCCGAGGCGATGGCAACGACATTGGGATCTTCAGCGGCAAGAGAAGGCGCCTGCCCCGCTCGCACCTCGATCTTGGGATGCGCCTGGCGCTTGTAACCCTCGATCAGGACGAGATCCGCCGGCGCCAGCCGCGCCAGCACCTCGGCCAGCGTGGCCTCGGCCTGCTCGCGCATGATCGCGTAGCGCAGCCCGCCGACCACCGCCACTTCGCTCGCACCTGCCGCTCGATGACGGTAGGAATCCCGACCCGGCTGATCGACATCGACGTCGTGATGGGCGTGCTTGATGGTCGAGACGCGCCGGCCGCGCCGGACGAACTCCGCCACCAGTCGCTCGACCAGCGTCGTCTTGCCGGCGTTCTTCCAGCCGGTGACGCCGAAGACCCGCGGCGAGGTCACGAAACGATCCGCTGGGCGTTGGCATAGACCGTGAGCCGGCCATCGCGCACGAAGGCGACGAGGGCGATGCCCGCCTGCTCGGCCGTCTCGATGGCAAGCGACGTCGGCGCCGATACGGCGGCGACCGCCACCGCGCCAATCGCGGCGACCTTTTGCACCATTTCGTAGGAGCAGCGGCTGGTCACCACCACGAACCCGCCCTCCCGTGACGTGGCCGCGGTCGCCAGTGCGCCGCCCAGCTTGTCGAGGGCATTGTGCCGACCGACGTCTTCGCGCACCAAGGCCAGCGTGCCGTCCGCAGCAGCCCAGCCCGCGGCATGGGTGGCACCGTTCGTCCTGTTGATGCGCTGCAATCCGGGGAGCGATGCCATCGCGCGCTCGATCGCCGCGCGCGAGATGGTGCCATGCATCTCCGAGACCGGCACGGGGCGGAGTGCCGCGTCCAGGCTGTCGACGCCGCACAGGCCGCAGCCGGTGCGTCCGGCGAGGGTGCGCCGCCGCGCCTGCAAGCCGGCCATCCGCTGGGCCGCGATCTTGAGGCGGACCTCGATGCCCCGCCCGCCCGACCCAACTTCGACGTCTTCGACCTCGATGTCGTAGATTTCCGACGCCTTCTCGACAATGCCTTCGGTGAGCGAGAATCCGCGGGCGAAGTCTTCGAGGTCGCAGGGCGTCGCCATCATCACCGCATGGCTGATGCCGTTGTAGACCAGCGCCACCGCCACCTCCTCGGCCACGATCTCGTCCAGCATTTCACCGCCCGCGGCCGTCAGCCGCCGTGCCGGGCGATGAACGGATCCTGTCTCGGTCATCGCGCCGCCTCGTCGATGCGCAGATGCCGACCCTCGTGGTCGAAGAACATCCCGCGATTGAAGGTCAGTGGATCGGCCCTCACGTCGGCTTCGACCTGCCTCAACTTGGCTGCGGCCACGGCGTCCGGCAGCGGCCCACCCTCATGTCCCAGCCCGACGAAGAACGCGACGCCGTCCCAGGGCGTGCGGGCACTGTCGAGCAGGCCGCGCATTCCAGGCCACGGCATGTCGTCGCCGATCAGATGGGCGTAGCTCGATTTTACAGGAACGACCTTGTCACTTCCGATGCGGACCAGGACGATGAAGATCGTGAACGCCCCGGTGTCCGCGAACTGGGCGGCCAGCCACTGCTCGAAGTCGGTCTTCACGTGCCGGCCCTAGAACTCGACAACCGGCGTGGGCGGCACGTAGCGCTCGTACACCTGCAGGAACGCGGTCCCGCGCTCGGCTTCATACCAAGCCTCGAAGGCGCGAAAAGCGGCGATGGGATCAGCGACCACCGGCGGCTCCGGCGCCTCGCCGTCACCCTCGGAATCGACGGGAACTGGATGGGCCTCGGCGTGCAAGGCCTCGGCAATCGGCCGCAGCCAGTCGAGCAGCGGGCGGGCGCCCTCCCCCAGTTCGGCAAGACCGCCTTCGATCCAGCCGATCTCGCGAAACAGCGCTTCGAGCTGGCGTTCGACGGCAAGCTCGCGATCGGGTTCCAGGGCCGCCACGCGGGCCATGTCGGAGAGGGCGCTCAACCGGCGCCAGGCAAAGGCACGGGCGCGCTCGGCCGCCTGGATCTGGGCGTCGACACTGGCCCGCACCGAGCGCTCAGCCGCCTCGGCGGTGGTGCAATCGGCCTGCAATCGGGCGATCAGGGTTTCGGCAGCGGTCGGCATGGGCCAAGTTGACCCGACCGGCGGGCTGCCGGCAAGCGCCTCGGGTGAGGCGCCTGCCGGAGGTCGCTACTTGACGTACTTGAGCTCGACCGCGCCCACGCCGGCGGCGACGTTCAGGCCGACATTGCCCTCGACGCTGACCGGCTGCAGGGTGACCTGGCCGCTGCCACCGCCCACCAGGACGTTGGCACCGACGCCGACGCCGACCGTGGCCGAGGCGGTGGCACCGGCATATCCGCCCGTCAGGGCGCCCGGCGCGATGCTGCCCGGCGCGAACACCAGCCAGATCATCTGGGCTTCCTTGGTGAAGCCGATATCGACGCCATACTTCTTGATGGTGCCGGTGTAGCGCTCGGCGATGCCGTCGGTGCGGGTGAACAGGCAGTTCATGTCCTTGGACGAGCCGAAGATGAAGCCGACGCCGCCCGCAACGCTGCACGAGAGCGAGCCGACATTCGCGCCGGACTTGCCGGCAG